>DAIEPS010000085.1 GCA_027348305.1 Anaerolineaceae bacterium
GGTCTGGGCACCCACATGGGGGGTGCAGACCAGCTTGGGATGCACCACCAGGTCAGTCAGCCCGGGGGGTTCTGCAGCAAACACATCCAGTGCTGCGCCGGCGAGTTTGCCGCTATTGAGTGATTCAAGCAGCGCAGCTTCATCAATTACGCCGCCGCGTGCCGCGCAAATAAGATAGGCACCCTGCTTCATTTTTGTGAAGGCATCTTTGCTGATCATACCCCTGGTGGTATCGGTGAGGGGCAAATGCATGGTGATGATATCAGATTGTTTGAGAAGGTCATCCATGCCGACAGGTTTGCCGCCACGCTTAATTATCTCGTCTGCGGGAATCATGGGGTCATACCCCAGAACGGCCATATCAAAAGCGGCTGCCCGTTTGGCCACTGCCGCACCAATACGTCCAAACCCGATCACACCCAGGGTCTTGCCGCTCAATTCAGTCCCTTCGAATTCCTTTTTTAACCATTTACCGGCTTTTAAAGAAGCATCAGCCCGTGCCACTTCACGCACTGCGTTCAACATCAATGCCATGGTCAGTTCCGCCACAGCCGTGGTGGTCGCCACCGGCGAATTCACAACCGTTACCGAGTGAGCTTTGGCCGCGTTTAGATCAATGTTATCAACACCCACGCCGGCACGGCCGACAACTTTCAATTTTTTGGCTGCATCAAAAACGGCAGGCGTCACCTTGGTGCGCCCGCGTACAATTAGAGCATCGTAATCGGCAATTTCTGTAAGCAGATCTTCGGGGGTAATACCAGTCATTTCAACCACTTCAGTAAATTTCTTTAAAATCGCAATTCCATTGGAATCAAGACCATCGGTAATTAATACTTTATAAACAGACAATTCGATCCTCCTTTTCAGTTTTTAATTATTTCTTCATTAATTTTACTCTAATTATCGAAGACTGATGCATGGGCCTCTTGCATATTACATGGATGGTACAATCTGTGTGTGAATAAATTACAGAATGCTCTTGAAAAACGCCTCAATCCGCGTATGTATGATTCAGAACCTCTCAAACGTTGTTGTTTGGAGGAATGTATCGGCGCCTGCTGTGTCTTTGGCGTTTGGATCGATCCCCGTGAAGTGCAAGATATCATTGCCAACGCTGCGCTGATCCTGCCATTCATGCCTGAAAACGCACGCATCCCCGGTGAATGGTTCGTGCCGGTCGAAGACAGTGATGAACACAGCCCCAGCGGCAAGGTGCTGCACACCGCTGTGGAAAACGCACCATGGCATTACGGAGATACTGCCTGCATTTTTTGCCTCACAGACGGAAAATGCGCCCTGCAAGTTGCAGCCATGGAAAATCAAATGCATCCCTGGCGCTTCAAACCTTATTACTGCATTCTGCACCCTATTGATCAGGATGAACAAGGCCGCTTCACAGTCGATACCGTGGAAGCCCTGATCGCAGAAAAGGGCAGTTGCCTGAGAGCCGCTGAACAATCGACACCGCTCATCGAAATATTCGCCCCCGAATTGGAATACCTGCTGGGTGAAAAAGCATACAAAGTGATGCTGGAGGTTGCCGCTGAAAAGCGGAAGGACGCACAAAAATGAAAAAACGAATTCTGCCCCTTGATCCTGATGATTTTGAGCAGGTAAAAGAGATCATGATCAAGGAATGGGGCAGTGACTATGTCATTGTACACGGCGATATTATCCACCCGGCGGAACTGCCCGGCTACAAAATTATGGATGGAAAAACCCTGGTCGGATTGATCACATGCGCCGTCAGGGGCCAGCAATGTGAGATCGTGACGCTCAACAGTTTCAGAGAAGCAGAAGGCATCGGCGAGACCCTGTTAAAAACTGTTGAAACTTATGCCCTTTCACAACAGTGCACCACCTGTATGCTGGTGACAACCAATAATAATTTGAATGCACTTGGCTTCTACCAGAGGCGCGGATATTACATCGCAGAAGTAAAACCCGGCGCGGTGGATGAATCGCGAAAAGTGAAAATGTCCATCCCGTTGATCGATGAAAATGGCATTCCGATCAGGGATGAGATCACACTTATTAAGCAAATCGGGTAAACCTTTTCGTTCAGCACGAGGTTTTTAAGATAAAATAAGGCAAATTTAGTCTGATTTTTTTACAGGATGCCCATTGAAAAAACAATGCTTGATCACCGGCACTTTTTTAATCGCTATAGCAGTACAACTTCTGGTCAAATCTCCCTCTCCTGCCCTGGCTGATGCACCAACCACAAACACAACCTCGGGCGATGGACTTTGCCTGCCGGATGAAAGCAGTCTTTTCAGTTCGCAAGACTGCCAGATGGCGGGCCCGGCTCAACATTTACATGAACTTGCCCAACAGGGAATCACATTCCCATCCGCACCTTTATATGTAGCCAACCCCCCGGCCAGTCTTGGTGATGTTCCCTATCAATACGCCAAAGTGGTTGAGGGCGAAGTGCCCATGTACGATTCGATCGAAGATGTGATCGCCGGAAAAGTAAGCAAAAAATTGGCCGCCGGCCGTATCAAATATGTTTCACTTTATAACAAAGCAGAGACCGAAAAAGGTCTTTATTACCAGATTGCCAACAACAAATGGATCAGCAAGGAATACATCACCAAGGTGGGCGTGCAGTTTTTCCAGGGCTACGAGTTTAAAGAGAATCCTACTGTCTCTTTTGGATGGATCCTTGACGAAACGAAATCCCGGACCGGTCCCTCCATTAATGCACCTGAGACCGGCAATGAATACCACAGGTACAACGTTGTGCGCGTGTACGCCTCTGAGATGGAAGGTGATCTTGAGTGGCTGATGATCGGTCCGAACGAATGGGTCAACCACAGATCGCTCAGCCGGGTGATCCCCAATTACGAGAAACCTGCAGGTGTCACCACCGATCGTTGGATCGAGATCAACCTTTATGAACAGGTCATGCTGGTTCACGAAGGGGATCGCATCCTTTACGCGACGCTGATCGCCACCGGGGTTGATCCTTTCTTCACTCAACCAGGTGTTTTCAAGATATACAAGAAAATTGACCACGAATATATGCGCGGCGCTTTTGAAGCGGACCGATCTGATTTTTACTACCTTGAAGATGTGCCTTACATCATGTATTTCGACCAGGCTAGAGCTCTCCACGGCGCGTACTGGCATACCCTTTTCGGTTACCAGCGCTCGCACGGCTGCGTCAACCTCTCGATAGCTGATTCTCACTGGCTTTATGACTGGGCGAACATGGGTGAAACAGTTTACGTCTGGGATCCTTCAGGCAAAACCCCAACCGATCCCAGCTATTACGGGGCTGGCGGCGCATAATTTTCCTTTTTTTAATGTTTTACTTACGGTCATTTCGTGAGAATGTTATAGAATAGAATTATCTATCGCATTCGATATGCAAACCCAAGTCGAAAGGATTTTTATGAAAAAGACCCTGTTGTTTCCGCTTGCCTTTATCGCCGCATTCATTCTCATCGTCAGCTCTGCCTGCAACCTGCCTTTTGGCGGCAGCAAATCAACTGAAGAACCAAAAGTGATCGTGGTGACAGCCACCCCTGAAAAAGTAAACAACGTCGCCACCGCCAGACCCACCACACAGGTGACTGAAGCACCGACTGTTGAACCCACCGAAGACACCTCTGCTGCCAATGAGCCCCAGGCCTATTATTTAGAAGAATTTGACGGCGACCTGAGTAATTTCACTTATGATGTATTGAATTTTGGGAACGGTTCATCGGATGATGCCACCATTGATGCAGAGGATGGTGCATTAAAATTTGTCAATAACGGCCAGGATCTGTACACCTATGTTTACTATGAACCGTATACCTACACTGATGTACGCATCGATATTGAAGCCGAGAACCTTGCTACCAATGACAACTCCATTACCCTATTTTGTCGTTACAGTGATGATCTAGGTTGGTATGAATATAACATTGATAACGACGGCGAATGGACACTCTATTATTATGACAACGTTGTTGCCAAAAAATATGTCCAGCTCTATGATGGAGGATCAACCGCCATCAAGATGGGCCGCGATACAAATACATACACCATGATCTGCAAGGGCCAAGAAATGTCCCTATATATTAATGGTGTTTTTACCCACAGTTTTTCACACAAAGACCTCAAAGAAGGTCAGGTCGGTTTCGGTGTATCGTCTTATGACAGTTATCCTGTAAGAGTGAATGTCAATTGGTTTGAAATCAGCGAACCCTGAACAGAATCAGAAAAGAGAACGAGCTTCCAAATTGGAAGCTCGTTTTTTTTATCCAACGATGAATTTGCCGATTACGACAGCAGTAAAAAGCCCCGCCGAGAGCAGCACCGCCCAGCGAAGCTGGTCACGGCCAACCGAATCAACCAGTTCAAGCCCATTTTCCGCGTTAGCTTTTACTGCAAACACCGGCCCTGCCACCCAGGCAAAGACGACGCCGCCGATCAAACCGCCAATATGCCCCCAGTAATCGATGCCTGAGTTCGGACTGAACCCCAATGAAAGATTGATCGCTAAAACCAATCCCAGGTTGATCAGCATAGATTGTGCCCGGCTGCCAAAAAGTCGTCTGTTTTTGAAGATCAACACACCCTGGGCAGCAAACAACCCGAAAATAGCGGTGGAGGCTCCCAACGAGGGGTTGGCCGAAAAAATAAAAGAAAGGACATTGCCAGTATAAGCAGTCGCCAGGTACAAAGCCAAATAGCGCCAATGGCCGTAAAACAGTTCGAGAGATCTGCCAATGGAATACAAAGCATACATATTAAATGCCAGGTGGAGAATACCGCCATGAAGCAGTACAGGTGTGATCAGGCGCCAGACCTGTCCACGCAGGATAAGGTCATTGATCTTTCCGCCCAAAACATAAGGCAGATCCACGCCGTTAAGCAGTGATTGAGAGAGATACTGCAATCCGTACATCAAAATGGTAACCCCTAAAATAACGTAGGTCACCATGGGCCGTTTGACTTTGGTGCGCAATAAGACAGGAACAAGCCTCTCGGCCGGTGGGGCGGAAGGCGGTGTTTCGGGATTTGGAACGGTCATATCAGATCAACTTTCTGTGATGGACTTTATGATGTTCAACATTAATAATGGAGACGATATCATCCACTGCTTCATCAAGACAATTTTCAGCATTCACGACAACATAATCGAAAAGGTTGATTTTCTTGACTTCTTCTTTTGCGGTATCAATGCGGACTTTAAGGTTTTCAAGAGACTCAGTGTTGCGGGCTTTTAATCTGCCGTACCACTCATCAATGGTGTTTGGAATGAGAAAGATCAAAACAGCTTCAGGGTAAAGTCTTCGATACGTTTCGGCGCCCTGAACATCCACGCGCAGCACGACATCCTTACCGCTTTTCAGCGCATCATCAACCTCGCTGCGCAAACCGCCTTTGTAATCGTCATAGACCATGGCATATTCAATAAATTCACCGCGTTTGATCCGCTCGGCAAATTCTTCACGTGAAAAAAAGAAATAATCCCTGCCATCCACTTCGTTGGGGCGAGGCAGGCGGCTGGTGGCGGTGACCACAAAATGCAGCCCGAGATCCCGGTTTCGCAGCCCCTGCAACACAGCATCCTTGCCAATGCCTGAAGTGCCTGAAATGACGATCAGCAGCGGCTGTGGACGGTACAGGTCAAAACTTAACTCATCCAATTCCATCATGGTCCTTTTTCAATTGAGCAGATTCACGTTTTCAAAGATTATAATGGATATTGTCTGATTTCTGATCGAGGGTTTTATGCCGACTTACGAATTCCGCTGCGCCGACTGCAAAAAAAGGTTTGAAATTTTCCTGACCTTTGCTGAATATGACCATTACAAAGGCCAATGCCCGCATTGTGCTTCAAGCAATGTTGCCCGCTACATTCGCAAAGTGCGCTTCTCACTGGGTGACCGTTCAAGGTTGGCCACGCTGGCCGACCCCGCTAATCTTAATGCAATGGACTCTGACCCTCAATCGCTGGGCAAGATGATGCGTGAGATGAAAACACAGTTGGGTGCCAACGACCTGCCAGGCGAGTTTGACGAAGTGGTCAACCGGCTTGAAAAAGGCCAATCACCTGATGAGATCGAACGCGACCTGCCCGAATTGTCTTCAGATTCCGGCGGCGGCACAACAGATGTGGATATATAGATTTTTTTGTCTCACGCGGAGTCGCGAAGTCGCGGAGAAGAACATTTTTATGAACAACCCGATGGATGTGGATATAGATGAGGGGCACAGCGACGCTGTGCCCCTACTTTTGAATTGCCTTTTGAAGATCTTCAAAACTGTTCATCTTGCCAATGGTGCGCAGAAAATCAGCCAGCGAAGTGCTTTGTTCGCGCAGTTTGCGCACTGCCGGACCCACCGGGTCTTCACCAGCTGCGCCGCCCGGGGCATCCGCGTATGCGCCGTAGAAAGCAAAATAGGCCTGGTTGAGTTTGCGTATCTCGTAGCCATGTTCCACAAAGACAATGCGCCGTTCTTCCATATAACGCTCGGCTTCGGCAGTCTTGCCCGCAGCCAGCAGTTCATCCACGTGCACGCGGGTGGTATGCATTTCAGCCCGAAAATCGAAGGTGGTGTCAGGCATTCTTAACGAAGCCAATTTTTGTCCATCTTCAAGTTTCGACAGGTACTCGGGATAATAACGCTGAAGCACCTTTTGACTGATCTCGTTGCCTGAAATGGAGGCGGTGGTTTCATTCATGGTGCGCAACTCAGGCGAGGTATCGTAGTTCAGCCCGAGGGGGCGAATGGTCAGGTAGTTGTGAGTCCATTCATGCGCGATCGTGTCAATGATCCACGGCAGGTTGGATGAGCGCATGACCATGGTGGGGTAGATGCCAATGCCGCCAACATCCACCACCAAAACGGATTCCCCGGTGGCAGCTTCGACCTGCGCTTCCAGTTGAGAGATCTGTTCCAAAGTCAGGTCAGCCAACAATGAAATATCCACATCCTGCTGGATGGACGTCCGCGGCGAAGCGATCAGCGCCTTGGGCAGCGGGGTGGTGTGGAACAACAGGGGCGGAACAGCATCGCCAAGTCTGGCGATGCCTTCATCCACGAGGACCTCGGTCACCTGCCCCTGCAGGATGGACTCAGCCAGCGGGGTAAGCGGTACCAGGCTGGATTGGATCGCGGTCTGCTGGGCCAGGTCAGCACGGGCAGCCGATTCAGGATCCTTGATGGCAGGGTCGGCATAGATCTGCTGGATCTCGCCCTGGATGACTTCCAATTGATTCGTCAAAGTGAGATATCGAATAACAAGCTGATGCTGCTGCACGGCAGTCAGGTCACGCCATGCGTCCATCCGCGTCTGGCCGATTTTGGTCAGAAAAGCGTTGACATCCCAGGAGAGGTAGTCAAATTCCACGGGACGCGTGTACTGCCTGGCTTTCTCGGTGGGTGTGGAAAGGGAAG
>DAIEPS010000086.1 GCA_027348305.1 Anaerolineaceae bacterium
CTTCACCCCTTTTGAACCGCACCACACAGGGTTTATACCCTGCCGGCAACGCCACCGGCGGATTGTTACTCTCAGGGCTGCTGGCCTCTCAAACCCTGCCCACAATCCAGCCTGACCTTGAATGGTCGACCGATCCCCACAGCCTGCTCTATTGCGCCCAAAACCCGGGTTCGGACCCCACCTGGGGCAATCTGATCGCTTCAGGCTGTAACCGATCATTCACCATGCTTAACTATTACCTCAGCAGCAAAAAAGTAACCGCCCTTTATCAAGGGACAGGATTTTATTCACAACCTGAGCTCTCTACAGCAGAATCCACAGCAGAACCTGTTGAAAGTGCCGGGGGTTCATCCTCGGCGGGAGCAGATGTTCTGCAGGTCAGCCCGCTGCAAATGGCGGCAGCGTATGCAGCCCTTTCCAACGGCGGACACAGCGTGTCTCCCATCCTCGCCACGGCGTTTTCCTACGGGGATGACCGTTGGAATCTGTTTCCATCAGACACAGCGCCTGCAGCCCTTACAGGCATGAATACAGCCCTGTCAGCAGCGACACTCGCCAACCCCTCCATCCCCGGGTGGTCGCTGGTATCAACCGGCCTGACCAAAACAGGCAGCGTGAACTGGTTCATTGCCGGCACCCCCACGGAATGGAAAGGCACCCCCGTGGTTGTGGTGGTCGCGCTGGAAGACGCGACATCCAATATGGCTACTAAAATCGGCACCGAGATGTTCAAGGCGGCAGTAAACGCGAGTAAATAAAAAGAAATTTTAGTCAGTTCGTGCAGTATCAACTTAATCGTTTTATTAATATGGTTCTACGTGCTAAAGTGAAATTCGATAAAGAAATAAAACTATTGGGGAAATGTCAATGACTTTTTATATAGAGACCATGTTGAATTAAGTGGTTAAACTGGTCTCATACTGTTACAAATACTACAGATGCAGAGTTTTTATTGAATTCGATATTAAATAATAAAGTGTAACTTCCTCGCATAATAGCTTGGGGGATCTAGTTCTTAGATTATTGCTGAGCTAGTAATTTGCCGTATAAAGTGGGCCTCTCCCCTGCCCCTCTCCATCTGTAGATGGAGAGGGGTTTGGGGTGAGGCTTATTTACATACCTTATTATGCAGTGTATTGAAGGAAATTACTCATTTATGATTCTATAAAAGATTATTCTTACTTCTCAAGTTTCAAGAAATGGCGTTTGCCAACTTGCAGCACTCCGGCCATATCCATTACCTTTGCACTGTCATCGATGACAGCGCCCTCAACCTTGACCCCTTTTTGTTCGATCAGACGCCTGGCTTCGCCCTTGCTTTTCGCCAGGTCAGCCGCGATCAAAACATCCACAATTGTCTGGCTGCCAGTAAGCTTGAAACTAGGAATATCCGTGGGGACGCTTCCCTTCTGGAAGGTGTCGATAAATACCTGCTGTGCGGATGCAGCTTCGGCGTCGCCATAGAACGCGCCAACGATCTCTCGTGCCAGGCGCATCTTGGCATCCCGCGGATGCATGCTGCCGTTCTTGACGCCGTTTTCGATCTCAGTGATCTCAGGCGGGGTCAGGCGGGTGGTCAGTCTGAAGAACTGCCCCATGGCCATATCTGGGATGCTCATGACCTTGCCATACATATCATTGGCATCTGTGTTAATGGGGATGTGATTGCCCAGCGATTTGCTCATCTTGACCACGCCGTCCGTGCCGGGCAGAATGCCCAGGATGATGGCAATATTGGGCTGTGCACCCAGTGAGGTCATGATCTTGCGTCCAGCGGTCATGATGTTGAATAACTGATCCGTGCCACCAATCTGCACATCCGCTTTAAGAGCGTAGGCATCGTAGCCTTGCATGATGGAATAGAAGGTTTCATGCAGGTAAACGGCATCGCCCTTGTCCCAGCGCAGTTTGAAATTCTCGCGCGTCAAGAATTGTTGAATGGTGAAGTTCGAAGCCAGTTTGATCAACTGCTCAAAGGTTAACTTCGAAAGCCATTCCGCATTGTAGCGGATGCTGGTCTTCTCAGGTTCGAGAATGCGGAAAGCCTGGTCGGCGTAGGTTTGTCCGTTGGCAGCCACTTCTTCAGGTGTCAACTGCGGACGCAGGATATCTTTGTCTGAGGGATCGCCGATCAAAGAAGTGTAGTTGCCGATCAAGAAAGTGACGTCATGCCCCAATTCCTGAAACTGGCGCAGCTTGCGCATGGGCACGGTATGCCCGAGATGCAGATCCGCTTTACGAGGGTCAAAGCCGCAATAGACCCGCAGGGGTCTTCCTTCCTTTTGGCAGGATATGAGACGAGCACGCAGCTCATCCGCCATATTCTGCTTCAATTTGTCGTCGCCGTATTCAGTGCCCTGCATAAAATACTCGACTTGTTGATCGATATTCATTGCGGCCTCCTTTATAAGATTTTGAATTTCAAAGCCTGATTATACCAGCGCTCAAGCGTCTTTGTCCTTATCATCCATTTTTGAGTAGATCGGTCAGCGCTTCATGAAGATCAATAAAACGGAATTTGAATCCGGATTCAATCAATCTTCGCGGCATTACTTTTTGGCCGTCCAGCACAAGGGTGCTCATTTCACCCAAAAGCAGTTTCAAAGCGAACCCGGGCACAGGCATCCAGTAAGGGCGATTCATCACTTTGCCGAGTACTTTTCCGATCTCGCTGTTGCTCATCGGGTTTGGCGCAGTGAGATTGAAGGCCCCGCTGGCATCCGCTTTTTCAAGCAGGTAAAGGATTGCAGCCGCTTCATCTTTGATATGGATCCAGGAATAGATCTGTTTTCCAGACCCGACAGGGCCCCCCACCATCAATTTGAAGGGCAGCATGAGCTGCGGTAAAACGCCTTCCTCTTTGGCAAGCACGATCCCCGTGCGGATGATGACCCGCCTGATCCCCAGGGCCTCAACGGCCCTGGTGGAACCTTCCCACTCCACCGCGAAGTTCGCCAGGTAATCACTGCCTGGCGGAGAACTTTCATCCTTCTCGCCAGGTGTGGTTCCATAATATCCAAGCGCGCTGGCCTGGATCAATACCTTGGGGGCTTCCCGGCATAATTTTAACGCCTCAACCAGTGCCAGGGCTGGTTCCAGTCGGCTTTTCAACAATTCCGCCTTCCGTTCGCCAGTCCAGGCACCTTTTCCGATGCTTTCCCCTGCCAGGTTGACCACAGCATCCAAGCCATCGATGATGCGGACTAGGTCCACGGCTGTTTTACCATCCCAATGCTGAAGCACGACATGAGCGCTATTAATGCCAGTTTGAACTTTTTGTCGCGACAGAATTACAACATCATATCCTTTGGCAACGGCTGCTTCTGTCACAGCCCTGCCGATTAACCCTCTACCACCAATTATGACTATACGCATTTCTTCCTCCGATTTCTTCCTTTTCGAGACTTGCGCTATAATCTATGCTAATTATATATGGATAAACCTGTCCTTGTGTTGAACGCGAATTATGAACCCATCAATGTGTGCGGTTTTCAGCGCGCAATGGGTTTAATGTTGTCTGAAAAAGCCACGCTCATTCTTAACGGCCGCGGCACGATCAAAACGACTCACGCCGTTTTTCCCATCCCATCGGTCATTCGCCTACAGCGGATGGTGCACAGACCTCATCCCAAAGTCTGCCTGAGCCGCCGTGAAATTTTCAGACGCGATCAATATACCTGTCAGTATTGCGGAAAAACCACCCTTTTTCTCACCGTGGACCATATCCAGCCCAAACACCTCGGCGGTGCACATTCCTGGACCAACCTGGTCGCCGCCTGCTCCTCATGCAATCACCGCAAAGGCGGGCGCACCCTCCAGGAATCCGGAATGAGCCTGCTGCGGCCCGCAAAGGAACCCCCTCAGGCCGCAATGTATATCTTCGCCAAGTTCCTGGATGAAAACACCGAGTGGAAAAATTTCCTTGAGGGCTGGTAAGCTACAAAACCAACCCATCCTCTGCCGCAACCACCTTGCCGTTAAATTTAGCCTGCGCTTCAGCTATCAGAACCTTCTTCCCTCTTCTGGCCTCGTAATGGATCAGCACCAACTGTTTGACACCGCAGCGGGCAGCGATCTCTCCCGCCTGTTCCGGCGAGGTATGTCCCTTGCCAGGTCCGGCTGCCTCTTGCAGTAAAACATCCGCTTTATCGGCCAAAGTGTACAGAGAGTCGCAAGGTTCAGTGTCGCACGAATAAGTGATCGTTCTTCCTCCCGTGAACTGAAAGCGCAGTCCGATGGTCGGGATCAAATGCAGCACAGGTAATGCAGAAACTACCACCTCGCTATCCGCGATCATTTTCGGGAAACCGGCATCACCCACGGTCACAAAATTGACCGGAAACATATTTGACCATTTTTGCCAGTCAAACAAGTCAAGCAATTTTTTAGCCTTTTCAATGGTGATCTCCAACCCGTATATAGTCAACGGCTCGACGCGTTTCTCAAGCCACATATCCATGATCACCAGCGGCAGGCTGCCCACATGATCCGCGTGGAAATGCGTGAGGATCAGGTCAGTCACCTGGTTTATCTCAACCCCGGCGCGGGCCAGGCTGGCCGCAGCATGATCGCCGCAATCCACTAAGATCTTTCTCTTGCTCGTCTCAAAAAGTAAATGAGCATTTTGTTGATCCGATTTGGCCACCGCATTGGCTGACCCTAGTATTGTAATTTTTTCCATGATTGTCTCCTGATCAAAAAGGTTACCCATTTTGGATAACCTTTGATCGATCTTACTTTTCCTCGTTGGTTTCTTCAACAACTTCTATTGCTGGTTCCTTTTTCTTGAGATGTCTCACAACCAAGGCAGCCAAAGAGAGGACCACTACGATTCCCATGATGGTCTGGTTGATATTGATGCCGGCTATGGGTGAATAATCGAGGCGGATGAATTCAAGCAGGAACCGACCGATGCCATAGAAAAATGCGTAGATCAAAAAATTATCGCCCGGTTTCATCTTGTCGCCAAGTTTTCTCGGGAGCCAAAGTAAAAGGCACATGTTGAGCAGGTTCCAGACAAATTCGTAGAAAAATGTTGCCAGGTAGTATTCATTATTGATCTTAACGGCAAACGGGAACCAGGTAACATTTGTTTTTAACCCGTAGAGTTCCTGGTTAAAGAAATTGCCCCAACGTCCAATACCTTGTGCCAGCGCCACTCCTGGCGCCAGTACATCCAACCAACTGGCGAAAACAAGTTTTTTCTTTCGGGTATAGAGGAATAATGCCAAAACACCGGCAATCACACCACCCGGAATACCCAACCCGCCATTCCGAATGTTGAATGCTTCAAGCGGATGGATGAAGTAAGGATTTACGCCGTTGACCAGGATCGAAGCTGATGGCGTGAACACATGCCACAAACGCGCCCCAATTATTCCGGCAATTAAGATCCACGGCAGAACATCCCAAATGACTTCGGGGTTATAACCGCGGCGTTTGGCTTCTTTTGTAGCCACAAAAGCGCCAAGCAGTGCACCAGTGATGATGACCAGCGCATAAAAGTAAATTTTCAACCCAAAGATGATGATGCCATCACTTGCCAGTTTTAACATGAAAGATTCCTTTATTAGAATTTATTCGGTTACTTTGACGGCCAGGGTTTGTTTTCTGACAAACCAGATACGCTGTATTGCAGTCACATTGGCCAAAACAGCGATGATCCACAAAGCCACCATGGGAATATTGAGGATCAGACAAAGCACCATGACGATCAACCGTTCTACACGGGTCAGCAAACCAATTTTTGCAGAAAATCCCAATCCTTCTGCACGTGCTTTGGTGTATGAAACCATTACAGACCCTGCTGCGGCCACAAACACCAGAATGCAGGCCGTCAGATTGCCCTGTAACACAAAATGGATCAGTAAACCACCCAACAAGACCAATTCGGAATAACGGTCGGTGACCGAATCGATGAAAGCGCCATATAGGGATGAATGTCCCAATATACGCGCCATTGACCCATCCACAACATCCAGGGGTGCTCCAACCAGTAAAACAATACCCGCCCATTGGATGTGATTAGTAATAATTAATGCAGATGCCCCGGTTGTGATGAGCAAGCCGAGATAAGTGATCATATTCGGTTTTAAACCGATACGCAAAAAGAATCTGGCAACCGGGTCGATCACGCCTTTGAAAAACTTTCGAAGGAACATTTCGAGTGACCAGGTGTTCTTTTTCTCTTTGGGGGTTTCTACCTCGTTCATTTGTGTCACCGATCCTGTTTTAAGAATAGACACCATCCTAACTTGCCAGCATCAAAAAGTCAAGTTACTAAAGATGGATATCCATTATCAATTGTCTTGAAAATCCTGATCCTCATCACTATCGTCGTCTACCAATACTTCACGGTCACGGCCACTGCCCACGGAAGGCCCAACGACACCCATCTCTTCAAGTTCATCCATCAACCGCGCCGCGCGCGGATATCCGATGCGCAGACGCCTTTGCAAAAGTGAAACACTGGCTTTACCGGCAGCTTTAACCACGCCAACAGCCTGTTCGACCAACTGATCGCCATCAGCTTCAACAATTTCTTCAACAATTCCTTCCCAGGGGGCTTCTTCTGCCTTGTTGGTTTCATTGATGCGCTGCCAGTGATTTAAGACTTTCTCGATCTCACCATCCCCCACCAGAATGCCTTGAATGCGCTGCAAACCGGATTTTGCGGGGTCGAGGTAAAGCATATCGCCCTTGCCCAGCAGACTTTCCGCGCCGGTGTTATCCAGAATGACGCGTGAATCGACCGACGATGCCACGGCAAAAGAGATACGCGCCGGGAAGTTGGCCTTGATCAGACCGGTGACCACATCCGTGCTCGGACGCTGCGTTGCGACGACCAGGTGCATACCGGTGGCGCGCGCCATCTGTGCCAGGCGGATCAGGCTGTGTTCAGTCTGGTCGGGTGCGGACATCATCAAGTCTGCAAGCTCATCGATCATGATCACGATGCGCGGCATCTTGGGTTTATTTTTCTGCACCATCTTGTGGTTATAAGATTCAATATTCCTTGCCTTGGCATCGGCCAGCAGGCGGTAGCGGGCATCCATTTCAGCCAGCGCCCAGCGCAGCACAGCCTGCATGCGTTCAATTTCGGTTTCTACTTTGCCTAATAAATGAGGCAGCCCGTTGAACCTGACCAATTCCACCATTTTTGGGTCAAGCATCACCAGTTTCAGATCATGGGGAGAATTGTTCATCACCAGGCAGGTGGCAATAGCCGTGATACAAACAGACTTGCCCGAATTGGTCGTGCCTGCAATTAAAAGGTGAGGCATTTTTTCAAGGTCGGCGGTAACTATTTCACCCGAAACATTACGGCCAAGTGCCAGTGCCAACGGAGAATTCATGGTGCGAAATTCGGT
>DAIEPS010000087.1 GCA_027348305.1 Anaerolineaceae bacterium
CGGCAAAGGTCTGGGCACGGCCTTGTACACCGCCCTGCTGGATGAGTTGAGACTGCGCAAATTCCATGTGGCGCTGGGGGGCATTACCGTGCCAAACCCGGCCAGCCAGGCTTTACACGAGAAGATGGGTTTCAAAAAGATCGCGCACTTCAGCGAGTGCGGCTTCAAATTCAACCAATGGCTGGATGTGGGTTTTTGGGAATTGAAGCTGGAGTAGTCCTAGAAACCGGGAAACTTGAAGCTTCCCGGTTTTTTATTGAATTTTACCCTTGTTTCCGTTATAAATAGCTATCGGAATTCATTTCATCACAGGAGGAATGTGCGATGAAATTTAAACCCATAGTTCAAGTAATATCAATTTTTCTGGTTATCGCATTTCTAACGGCTTGCACGACAACTATGCCGACCAATGCCGTTACCCAGGCACCAGCGGAACCAGCAACAGTTGAAACCACACTGCCGCCAGTCGAGACATCCGCGCCGACGGATGTACCCACCTCGGCGCCGGGGGTGGAAGCCAACGTTCTGCCGCCTGAACCCCAGATCGTGACGATTACAACTGAAGACAACTACACCCTCACCGGCTATTACTACCCGGCTGCGGTTGAAAACGCACCGGTGGTGGTTTTGATGCACTGGATGAATGGCGACCGGAACGACTGGAATGAGGTGGCTGTCTGGCTGCAGAACCGCGGACTCCCGAATCCGTTTGAGAACCCTGGCGACCCGGCGCAATTCCGCTGGTGGGACCCAAGCTGGTTCCCGGCGATGCCGGCTGATAGATCGTACGCGGTATTAACCTTCTCCTTCCGCGACTGTAAACCTTTTCGAGCCGGCTGCCAGAGTGAACAGCGCGCCAACTGGCTGAAAGACGCCCATGCTGCCATGCGCTTTGCCCGCAGTCTTGAGGGCGTTGACCCCAACCGCATTGCGGCCATCGGCTCAAGCATCGGCGCAGACGGCGCCGCGAATAGCTGCAAGCTGCTTAATGACGAGTTCCCCGGCGCATGCAGGGGGGCGCTGTCGCTCTCACCCGGCAACTACCTGGGTGTGAGCTACACTGACACCATCCAACAATTGGGAAGCAGCGACCCGCCCACCCCGGCATGGTGCATCGCTGACCCGAGCGAGTTCTTCGTTTGCAAGGACGCTGAATCCGCAGGCAACAGTGTCTTCAAGGATTTTTCGGTCAAGGATGGCAAACACGGCAACATGCTGCTCTCGCCTGGTCTCGATCCGCTGCCGATGCAGTTGATAGTGGAATTTTTGGATGAAGTCTTGAAGTGATAATCGAGAACCGAGAACAGAGAGTTGAGAACCGTCAAAAACAGTTCTCGGTTTTCTGTTCTCAGTTCTCATTACATTGATTTTGGCATAATTACCATTGAACTCAATTACACGCCCGCTCCATTAAGGGTTCTATGCCAACATCATTGGCCACCAGGGCGTTTTTGCCTTTGACGATGCCCAGCGGCTCGAACGGCATGACGGCCTGCATGCCGGGGTTAGCCAGGCGCAGGGTATAGCAGCCTACAAAGATCTGGGTGGTGCCGTCCGTGTTCTCGACGGTCTGGGCCACCGGGATGGAATAGTAATACTGTCCGGCGCCGGCATCTGAGACAACGGTGCCGAAAGTGATGTGGATCAAGCCCGTGTTGGCAAACCCGGCAGCGTAATCGGCATAATTGCCAACCGCAGCAGGATCCTGCCAATAAGAGAAGGCACGCACGTATTCCTTGCGGTTGATGGCGTTGAAGAGTGAGCTCATCACTTCCACGGCACCGGAACGGTTGTCGATGTAATTATCCGGCCCAAGGTTGGAGAGAGTTTCCAAATCATGCGAAAGCGGAGGGTTCCCCGCCGCCGCGGTACTGTAATCCGTGCCATAGCAGGCACTGGTAAGTGCGTCGCTGTCACTGATGCCTGCTGCAACCGGGGTAAACCCGCCTTTCGATATTTTAAGAAGTTCGATGGGCGGTTCACCAAAATTCGCGGGCTGCGGTAAGCGCATCAAGAAGCAGGCAGAGGCTTTTTCAGCGGTATTATCCGAATGAGTGAAGGTAAAAACAGATGGAGCTGAGTAATAGATGCTGCCTGCTGCGCCTTCACTATATATGTCTCCAAGGGTAAGCTGAACCGAAGAAACGTTTGCATAGGTGTTGCTGAAGGCGTCCAATATGCCCAAATAATCCATGGGGCTTGACCAATAAGAATAAGCGCGGATGTATTCATGACGGTTGAAGGCATTGGCCAACGAGTAGAGCATGGCGGCAGGGTTGCTACGGTCATCCAGATAGACCGCGGAGGAGTAATCCACGACGGCAGAAGGCCCGGCTGGCGCCGGGGTGTTGGTTGCCGCGGCAGCCGTCTCAGTTGGGAGTGCGGCGGTCTCAGGCAGGCTGGTGTTGGTGGGCAACAAGGCAGGCAAAGTTGCAGAAGGAACGGGTTCAGGTGTGGGTGTAGGAGTTTTAGGTTTGCATGCAGAAATAAGAAGGAATGCTGCGATGACCACAAGATATATTGTTCGTTTCATAGAATTGCCTCCAATAACCACCTTATTCATACCACATCTTGCCCTTTAATTATAATATTATCTGCAAATTAAACGCTTGACATAGGACGTATGTTCGTGTATTATAGTAGTACAAATGACCGATAATAGGTCCAGGAGGCACAAATGGCAAAAAGACATCCCGGGTTAAGTGAACGGCATCGCAAGATCATGGAATTCTTGACGAAATTTCAGGATGCCAACGGCTATTCCCCTTCCATCCGTCAAATAGGCGACAGCATCAATGTAAAATCCACTTCATTGGTGGATTATTATTTAAATCAACTGCTTGAAATGGGTTATATCGAACGCGAGAACCGCATTTCGCGCAGCATCCGCGTAGTGCAACCGGTCAAGGAAGAGACCAGCCTGCCCGGCAAGGTTGCGGAAGTCATTCGCAACGCCGGTAACGCTTTATCTGACCTGATCAGCATCCCCCTCGCGGGACGTATCGTGGCCAGCGCGCCATTGCCCATGCCTACCTCTGACCTCAACTACTACGACGCCGAATCCAGTGTGGATATTGCACGCAGCCTGCTGCCCTCTCGTGATGTCAGCGAACTCTTCGCCCTCGAAGTGGACGGCGACTCGATGATCGATGCCATGGTCAACGACGGCGACATTGTCGTTATGAAGAAAACCGCCACCGCCAATAATGGCGATATGGTGGCCGTGTGGCTGGATGACAAGGACGAAACCACGCTCAAGTACTTCTACAAAGAAGCCAAGCGTATCCGCCTTCAGCCTGCGAACCCGAACATGGGTCCGATCTATGTGGAAGACCCCAAGAGCCTGCGCATCATGGGCAAGGTGGTGTTGGTGATCCGCCAGATCAAGTCAGTGGCGGGATGATCCTGTATTCAACCTTGACAAGGTTTGAAACCTTGTCAAGGTTAGGCATAAAGAGCAGATTTCGGAAGTCTAATAACAGACTCCCGAAATTTTTTTAACCAAAAACCGCGGAAGACAAAGTCATCCGCGGAATTTTTTTTAGTGCAAAGATCGGAAATCTTAAAGAAGATTTCCGATCTTATTTGTTGAACTAGGCGAGTTCGACGACGCCGCCAGCTTCTTCGAGTTTCTTCTTGGCATCGGCAGCAGCTTCTTTACCAACAGCGGAGAGGACTTTGGCACCAGCGGTTTCGGCCATGGTCTTGGCTTCGACTAATCCAAGGTTGGTCAGGGCGCGGATGACCTTGATGACTTCGATCTTCTTGGGGCCGGCATCCTTGATGACGACATCGAATTCGGTCTTCTCTTCCACGGGTTCAGCAGCAGCGGCGGCAGCGCCACCAGCGGCAACCATTGCAACAGGTGCGGCGGCAGAAACGCCCCATTTTTCTTCGAGGGCTTTCACCAATTCAGCAGCTTCGAGAACAGAGAGTTTGCTCAACTGTTCGACAAGTTTTTCCATATCAGCCATTTCAATTACTCCTTTGATCAAATGTTTATAAGTTTAGTCCGGCACAACATCACCGGATTCGGTGGCAAATCAGGCAGCGGTACCCGCTTTATCTGCATATGCCTGGATAACAGCCGCAAGAGAGCGGGCAGGTTCAGCCAACGTACGCACCAATTTGGTCGCAGGGGCTGAGATCGTGCCGAGCAAAGTGGCACGCATAACTGGAAGCGGCGGGAGATCAGCAAGTGCCTTGATCTGTTTCTCAGAGATCAATTCTTTGCCAAGGTAGCCACCCTTCACTTTTGTGGTTTCTGAACCTTTGGTTGCTTCAGTAAAGGTTTTTGCCAGAGCGGGGGCATCATTGAATGCAAAACCAACCAATGATGTCTCTTCAAAGAATGATGCTTTGGCATATCCTTGTGAGGCCAGGGCGCGTTCGAACAGGGTATTCTTTACGAGATGGACTTCGCTGTTGCTCTCACGAACTTTGGCTCGAAAAGCATCGATCTCTTTCATCGTCATGGATTTGTAAGTCAACACGAGTACAGCCTGACTTTCGCTTAACCACTTCTCATATTGGGCGGTAATATCGCCCTTTTGTTTCTTTGTAAAGGCCAATGAAAAATTCCTCCTTCCTGTAAAGATAAAAAAGTCTTCGTCTGGTTTTGCCAGGCAAAGACTTTTTTCGAAACCCTGATCGCTCAGGGGATAGATCGAATTTTGAGTCTCCACCTCGGCGGGATATTAAGCCCCTTCGGGCACCAGCTTTCTTCGGTGAAACGCTGAAGGTCGCCCTTCAACGGTGAAGATTATACCACTATTCTTCGAGCGAGATCGTGACAGCCTGCAGGGGATCAACCTTGAGGCCGGGTCCCATGGTGGCAGCAACAGAGATCTTGCGGATGTAAGTGCCTTTGGCGCCGGTTGGGCGAGCCTTCTTGATGGCTTCCATCAGGGCAGCAAAGTTTTGGAACAGTTTTTCAGCCGTGAATGAGGCCTTGCCGATGGCCACATGAATATTGGCGGTCTTATCAAGTCTGAATTCCACACGACCGGCTTTGGCTTCGTTGATCACGCGGGGCAGATCTTCTGCAGCGCAAACGGTGCCCGCTTTGGGGTTCGGCATCAATGAACGGGGACCCAAGACACGACCCAATTTACCAACTTTGGCCATCATATCGGGGGTGGCGATGGTGACATCGAAATCGGTCCAACCGGCAGCGATCTTGTTGATCATTTCGTCGGTATCGGCCACGTAATCGGCGCCGCCTTCTTGGGCTTTGGTTGCGCCTTCACCCTGGGCAAAGACCAACACACGAACTGTTTTACCCAAACCATTGGGCAGTACAACTACATCACGCACCTGTTGGTCAGCCTGGCGCGGGTCAAGACCCATGCGCAGGTGAACTTCAACGGATGCATCAAAATTTGCATAAGAGGTTTCTTTTGCGAGTGCAACTGCTTCTTTCGGTGAATAAACTGTATCGAGGTTCACCTTGGCAAGAGCTGCCATGTATTTCTTACCGTGTTTCGCCATTTTTTCTCCTTCGTGGTACCAGCGGGTGAGTGTATCACCCTCCCACAAACTATTTCTCGACGACCGTTAAGCCCATGTTGCGGGCTGTACCTTCAATTTGGCGCATGGCGCCGTCCAAGTCAATCGCATTCATGTCTTTCATCTTTTGTTCTGCGATATCACGGATCTGGGCCTTGGTGACTTTGCCAACTTTTTCACGATTGGGGATGGCTGAACCACTCGCCACACCAGCGGCCTTCTTGAGAAGGACGGAAGCAGGGGAAGACTTCAAGACGAAGGTGAAAGATCCATCGGTGTAAACGGTAATTTCAGCAGGGATGATCTCACCGGCTTTTTGCTGCGTTCGAGCGTTGTACTCTTTGCAGAAAGCCATGATGTTGATGCCGTGTCCGGCCAGGGCAGGACCAATAGGGGGTGCAGGATTGGCCTTACCGGCCGTGATCTGCAGACGAACAATTGCTTTAAATTTCTTTGCCACTTTATCTCTCCTTGGTGGTTATAACGGGTGATAGGGGAGCACCCTCCCACAAATACGCCTAAAAGGCGTTACTACGCTTTCTCAACTTGCAAGAAATCCAACTCAACGGGCGTTTCACGGCCAAAGAAATTGACCATGACCCGAACTTTGGTTCTTTCCATATCGATCTCAGAAACCTGTCCACGGAAGTCATTGAAGGGGCCATCCACGATGCGCACGCGTTCGCCCACTTTGAAGGATACCTTGACCAACGGGGCTTCAGCTTCCATACGGCGCAGGATCTGCTGTACTTCTTCAGGTCGCAGGGCAGTAGGATCGTTGCCCATGCCAACAAAGCCGGTCACACCCGGGGTATTGCGAACCACGTACCATGATTCCTCAGAGAGGATCATATTCACCAGCACATAGCCGGGGAATACATGGCGTTCTACCGTGCGGCGTTTGCCGTCTTTGACTTCAATTTCTTCCTGTGTGGGGATCACTACATCGTAAATCTTGTCTTTCATCCCCATCGTTTCAATACGCTGTTCAAGGTTATAACGAACCTTGTTTTCATAACCAGAATAGCAGTGAATCACGAACCACGCGCGTTCAGATCCTGCTGCAGAAACACTTTCAGGGACCTCATCCGGTGATACTGATGGGTCCTTGAACATCTCAACAGGCTCCAGTGAATCATTCAGAGGCGCGTTGATTTCACTGGGTACGTTCTCTTTTAAAGGAGAAGTCCCTTCCAGTTCGTCATTATCAAATTCGTCTCGCGCATCCATCTTTCACCAAACCTCACTGCGTTGCAGCAGAAGCTATCCGACAATCAATCCAATAAGTTTCGTAAAACCAAAATCAAGGCCGCCCAACAAAGCACCCATGATCACAATTACCAGGACCACGATCTTTGTTAAGCGCCATGCTTCGGGTGTAGTAGGCCAATTGACTTTTTTAAGCTCGCCAATGGTCTCTCGCCACCATTTTGTAATCCTGTTTTCTTTCTTAGCTTTCACCACTTTATCGGCCACGGCTACTCCCTGTTTTGAGTGCTAAAGCGCCGCCACGCAGACGGCGCCAACTTTCTTGGCAGGCCAGGCAAGAATCGAACTCGCAACCTCCTGTTTTGGAGACAGGCACTCTGCCAAATTGAGCTACTGGCCTGTATCGGGCAAGGCGATCCGAATCGCCTTGCCCGGATTTCAACAGACTACTTGGTTTCGCGATGCAAGGTGTGCTTTTGGCATCGCTTGCAATATTTCTTGATTTCCATTCGACCGGGATCGTTGCGGCGATTCTTCTCGGAGGTGTAGTTTCTCTCCTTGCAATCATTGCACGCAAAGGTGATTACCGGGCGAACATCTTTCTTTTTAGAGGCCATGCTAACTC
>DAIEPS010000088.1 GCA_027348305.1 Anaerolineaceae bacterium
GCGAGCTGAGCACCGCCGTCGCCAGCGCCCACCAGAAGAGGGCGCCGCGGTCGCCGCCGTTGAGCAGGTAGCCGGCGGCGATGCCGGGCAGGATCGTGTGCGACAGCGCATCGCCGAAGAAGGCCATGCCGCGCAGCACAATAAAAGCCCCGATCACTGCGCATACCGTCCCCACCAGGATGGAGGCGATCAATCCGCGCTGCATGAAACCATAAGTAAGAGGCTGAACGATCCATGACCAGATGGTGGCGATCATTCTTCACCCCCTTCACAGCAGGAGTGGTCCAGCGCCATCATCGATTTGCCGTCGTCCATCATGCGCAGGCGTCCGCCGTAAGCGATCTTCAGGTTTTCGGCCGTCAAAACTTCCTTCGCCTCGCCAAAACGTATCAGGTGCCGGTTCAACAAAAAGATGCGGTTGAAATGCTGGGCGGCCTGGTCAAGGTCGTGGGTGGCAGCCATGATGGTCACTTTTTCCTGCTCCAGTTTTTCCATCAAACGCAGCAGATCTTCCTGCGCAGGGTCATCCAGACCGGTCAGGGGTTCGTCCATCAGCATCAGCTCGGCCTCCTGGGCTAGGGCGCGGGCAATGAACATCCGCTGCTGCTGCCCGCCTGAGAGCTGGCTAATCTGTCGGGCTGCCAGGTCTTGCATCCCCACTTTTTCAAGCGCGTGCCTGACTGCCGCCTGGTGCTGTTTGCCAGGGATGGTGAAGGGTTTGAGCATGGCAGTTCTGCCCATCATCACCACGTCAAATACACTCACCGGGAAGTGCCAATCTACCTGGCTGCGCTGCGGAATGTAGGCGATGCAATCGTGCTTGCCGCTTTCCGATCCGAAGACATTCACTTCGCCTGAATCGGCGCGCAGGATGCCTGCGATCACCTTGAAAAGAGTGCTTTTACCCGCGCCATTCGGTCCCACCACGGCCACGCGTTCGCCGGTGTGCAGGTGAAAAGTGATGTTTTCCAGGGCTATGTGATCTCCAAATTTATAGTTCACATGGGCAACATCCAGGATGGGTTGGTTCAGATCATGATGGAGAATATGGGTCATTTTTTTCTCACCAAATATTTTTCTACTTCAGACCACCCACTATGGTGGTCACCATTTTTTGCATGAATTGGATATAAGTGGCAGTATCGCTGCCCTGATCCCCCAGTGATTCGGTGTTGAGGGTGATCACTTTTGTGCCGGTGTCGCTGGCAACCTGGTCCGTCAGGTTTGGGTTGATCGTGGAACCAATGAAGATGGCCTTAACCCCCTGCTGCCTGATCAAATCTTCCAATTTGGCGAGGTCCTGTGCGGACGGCGAGGCTCCAGTGCTGAGACTGTCGACAACCAACCCAACCAACGTGAAGTTATAACGATGGATAAAGTAACCCATGTTTTCATGATCGGTGACCAGCTTGCGATTTTCGACAGGTATTTGAGCAACTTCGCTTTGGATCCAGGCATCCAGGTCGGTGAGTTGGGCAAGGTAACTTTTGGCGTTCGCAGCATATTCTTCCGCATTGGCGGGGTCAAGCGAGGATAAAGCAGCTTCAATATTGTTGACCCAGACCTTAACCAGGTTGGGGTCCATCCAGGTGTGCGGATCGGACGTCGCCTGTGACTGGCTTGTGGTCTCGCTGCCTGAAAAGGGCAGCACTTCCACCCCGTCAGAAACCTTCACCACCTTGCCGGTGGCGTTGGCATCGATCACAGGCTGCAGTGAATGCTCAAGTTCGAGCCCGTTGAGGAAAATGATCTGCGCGTTGGCAATGGCCGCCACATCCTGCGGACGCGGTTCAAAGGTATGGGGGTCGGCTCCCACAGGGTAAAGTACGGTCAGTTGAACGTGCTTTCCGCCAATCTGCCTGACCACGTCCCCTACCATGGTGGTGGAAGCGACAATTTTTAAGCCAGCCTGAGGGGCTACGGGTGTTGAACAGGCAGCCAGCGAAAGAACCAGTAATAAACCAAAAACCTTGGATATGGTGTTTCTCATTTTGTTATTCACCCTGTTGAGTTTGAATCTTTTTGGGCTGGCAGCTTTGACACAATCCCTGAAGCTGCAGCCAGTGGCCCTGGATGGAAAAACCGCTTTCCATGCTGATCCTTTGGATCAGCATGCCCAGATCATCGCCAGAAAAATAAGCCGCCTTGCCGCAGCAGGAACAGATAAGCAAGTGCTCGTGCCCCTGGGCAGCGCGCAGATACATGTGGCAGTCATCCGCCTGATGAACGCGCTCAACCAGCCCCAAGTCGCTCAAGACTTCAAGCGTGCGGTAAACGGTCACCAATCCCATCTTGGGGTATTTGACACGCGCCCGGTCAAAGACATCCACCGGGTTGAGGGCATGATCGGCATCGACCATTAATTCCACGATCGCCTTGCGCGGCCCCGTGATGCGACTGCCTTTTTGTTCAAGTAATTCCAACCATCGCTCTGTCTCTGTCACAGTCAAAGTTATCCTTATTGAAAATGTTTTTCATTTTCATTATACCGGCAATAAGAAACCCGTCAAGGGTATGACGGGTTTCACATTAAGGGGGAGAATCAATATTCTAGCGAATGGAGATGCTGCCTGAACCCTGCCCCAGGATCTGGATCAGGATCTTGTTATCGGCAGTATCGTAGTTCGGGGTCTGCCAGGCGCCGATATCAAAGCTGGAACTATCCGGGGCTTTCATCAATCCATTGGGAAGATCAAAGCTGCCGGAACCGTCATCGTTGACTTCGATGCGCACGGCTGCTTTGGCGGGAATTACCACGCTGGTTGAACCGCTGCCGGTATCCAGGGTGAGTGTAAGTGAAGCCTGTTCAGGCACGCGCAATGTCACTGAACCTGACCCGCTTTGCACATCCACGGTATAAGGGTCATTGCTTTCCGGCAGGGTGATGTTTGATGATCCGGAACCTGTGTCAGTTCGAAGAGAAGTGAGATTAAGTCCGCTCAGGTCCATGGTGATCGAGCCGGACCCGCCGTTCAGGACGATATCGGAGGGAACTTCAGGTGACAGGCCGATATCCCATTTGAGATTGTTGAACTGCGAAAAATCCCAGGTCAACCATGAATAATTATCAGAATACTCTGACATTGACACAGTGGTATGGTCAGTGCCGTTAACATCAAAGCGCATGGTGCCGCGGTAGGTGATGTCGGCAGAAATAAGGTCTGTCTTGTTTTTGTCGAGGGCATAAATATCCACCGGAGAGGATGAAGTATCAAAGTTATATTCAGCGGTTTTCACACCCTGCAGCGGCGCCGTAAAGGTTTCAGACTTGGTTTCTGAATTCGTGGTGATACCAACCTTGGGGCCAAACATCAATAAAGCCACCACGCCTGCAACGGCCAGCAGGCCGACCACTGCACCCACCCACGGATAGCGGCGGCTGAAGAGCATGTCCAGGCCGAAGACGATCAAGACCACTGGCCAGAATTTCAAGATGGAGCCCAGGCTGACGGGTTGAACCAAACCCAGGTTGCTGAGCAGCCAGACGATGCCCACGCCTACCAGTAAAATGGGCCAAAACAACGAACGATATCGCGGATGATTATCCATGGTTTCCTCTTTAAAGTATTAATTATTTATTAGATATACGTTTCGCCTGCAGATAGGTTGCATCAATGTCTGCCAATCGTTAATCGGTCATTTCCACAACAAAACGGAAACGGCAATCCTCTTCGAACCACATGGGGAAGTTGGTGCCCCACAAGTTGTTCAACAAACAGAAGTGCATGCCTTGCTGCAACTCCGGCTGGTCATTATTAAAATCCAGAGGGGAAGGTTTGCCAGGCGCCACCAGGGGGGAATCCAGCGGGAAGATATCCAGCGTCCCTGCGGGATGGCTCAATTCAACCTTTTTACCTGCGGCGTGCAGATGGCGGTTGCCGTTCTCAACAACTGAGAGCGGAGAGACCATCTGCCCCAGCTTTTCGATCTTCCATTCAGCGCCATCCGGCATAAGCGGTGAGAAACCCATCCAAAAAGCTTCAGGCATGCGGCAGGCCTGCTTGTTAAACCACTGCATCTCAACCGTGAATGAATTGCCTTCCATGGGGAATTGATAAGTGAGGTACACCTCTTTTGGAGCGCCGTAATTCACCACGCACTCCCGTTCAAAGGTCATGTTGAACAGGAATTCCGCGTGGGCGGGCGTCTGCCTGCGGTAGCTTTCTCGAATGTAAGGCTTCCAGATCGCGCTGACCGGTTTTGCCAGTTCCAACCCCGGCTTGCAAAAATCCTCTTTTGGCCAATCGCCATTGAAGGCGGCATTAATGATGTATTGATGAAAGAAGCGGTCATAATCTGCAGCCGAAAAAGTCTGGTATGTCAGTTCACCCATTTGGTGGGTTTCATCCACCCAGACCTGCCGGGTTTTGCGGTCGATCAAAGAGACCAACCCGATGCGCAGTGGATTGATATGGATCTCAAATTGGGAGGTTGTCAGCTCAATTTTGTCATTGGCTGTTTTTTCCCAGTCGGAGAGAATGGGTTTAATAGGGCGGATGCTTTCAAGCCGCTGACGGGCTTCATCGGCCAGGGCGGAATCCTCCAGAGCGTTGACCGCTTTTTGGATGATGTTGCGTTTTTCAACCCATGAAGATTCAAATTTCTTGAAATTGGGCAGTCCGCGGGCAGCCTTGAATTTCTCAGCGTCATAATTCACATGATCGCCAAGGAAGGTCTTTTCGTCCATCCCCCAGGTGTGTTCAGGCACAAGCAGCAGACGCCGGTTGAAATTGTAGAATTTCTTGTCGGAGTAATTGATCTTTTTACTTTCAAGCCACTCGCAGCGTAAGCGCAGCAGTTCACGATAACGGCTGACCTTGATGGGGTCGCTGCCCACCCCGTGGATCCAGGTGTCGCCGATCTCCTGTGTCACTATGGGCAGGGTGAGACGCACAGCCTCCAATTTATCTGCAAACTGGTCAAGCGTGGAGGCAAATACATTCGCACCAGGGAACATGGCTCTTTTTTCGCGGTAAACATCCAGCACCTGGTCAGGTGATTGCGGGCCAAGGTTGTCGCTGGTGTGGCCAAACGCCAGTGAATCTTCCATCCCCTCGATCACAAAAGCGCTGCCGTAGCCGCTCTCATACATCACCGTCAGTTCCGCCCCGCCTGCATCCTGCCAGCGGAAGAGCGGAGGCACACTGGGCACCTTGGAGGCGGGGTTCACACCAATATGCAAGAAAGTCACTCCTGCCTCAGCCAGTAGTGGCACAATGCCGCGTGTGTGGCCGGGCACATCCGTCATTTTGGCAGCGATGGTTTTCTTGCCAAAGCGTTTATCCAGTGATTGTGAGAGTGAAAGGCCAAACCTGAAAAGCTCGGGGTCCATCAATTCAGTATGGGTGGTGAAAGGCAGGGCATGCCAGGCGATCTCGCCCAGGTCGATGGCAGCTTCCATTTCGGCGCGTTCGAGGTTGTTGGCCTGTTCAAGATATTCATAGATCAACCATGACCCGGTCGTCCAAATGAAACGTTCCGGCCTATCTGAATCACGCATCTGGCGTGCCACCCGCAGAGAAGCAGGGATATATTTCTTGAAATAACACTCCACCACCCGCGATGCGTAATCCGTAAAGCCAACATCCAGGTGGGTCTTGAAGATCAAATGAATATTCCGGGTCATGAGATTTCTATTAATCCCTGGCTTTGATGATCTTAGGCAGAAGCAGTACAGAGAGCAAGAAAAGTCCGCCATAAATGGCGAAGATCACCGGGTAGCCCAGGCCAGGCTGGATGGCGTTGAAGTAATCCGCCATGGGGCCGCCAATGCTTGAGCCCACGATGCCCGCACCGTCCCCCGCCAGGTTGGAGATGCCCAGGTAGTGACCCGCGTCTTTGGCCGGAACAAGGTCTGTGCCGAGCGCCCAGTTGGCCGACATGAAGGTGCCGGTGCCAAGACCCAAAAAAGCGCCTGCCACCATCACCATGGGGATGGTGCGCGAGAAGATCAAAAGCATGGAACCGACAAAAGCGAGAATGCCTGCTGCGGCTAAAAGCTTCTTGCGTCCCATTTTATCCGAGAGATATCCGCCAAGCAGCGAGGTGATCAGCAAAAAAACAAATATGACCGCAGTAAGATAAGTGGTCACGGTGGCAGGGTTTGGAACCTTCAGCACATCTTTGACAAAGAACATAGCAAAATTGCGGGTGGAGCCAATGGCGGCCAGGAACATCAGGCGGGTAACCACCCACCAGATGAAGGATTTTTGATTACGCGCTTCGGCGCCAATACCCACCTGCGCGCCGAAGTACACACCGATGAAAATGGAACCTGCCATACCGAGCAGCCCGATCAATCCAACCACGAGTACGCGCAGCCACAAACTGGTGGTGGCTTCCGGCAGCCAGGCCGTACTGCTCTTCACCAGCCACAGCGCCAGTTGAGTCACACCAACAAAGAGGACTGTGAGCAGAAGCATGCGTAGCACAGGGCGCCCTTCAGGTCGCGGCGGTTTTTCAGTCAGCGGAATTTCTTTTGTCGAGAGCACCGTCCACAGCATGGTGAGCAAATAGAAAGCCATCAAAATGATGATCACCACCCAGAACTGCTTCTTATCCAAAAGAGGAGAGATCGCCAGCACGAGTGCGGCGGGGATCATTTCCATCACGGACTTGATGCCGGAGGCGCGGCCGCGTTGATATTCCTGCACCACATCAGGGATCAAACCCTGTTGACCGGCCTGGCTGACGTTGGAAGAAACCTGCAGCAGAATGATGCCCAGTAATAGGACTGCCAATGAGGCAGTCACCCCAAAGGTGGATTGGAAGAAAGCGTTCAAAGGAGACTGCTGGAAGAGCAGCGACCCCCCGATCACCAGCAGGAAAACCACATTAAGCAATGCTCCCCAGATAATGAAGGGACGTCGTCTGCCGAGCCTTGAAGTGCTGCGGTCGCTCCACATGCCCATCACCGGTTGGATGAACATGGCCACCGCCAACCCGGCGACATAGACCAGGGCAGTATAGGTGTTTTTCTTTTCAGGCGGCATGAACAATAAAACCAGGGCCGGCAGCAGCAGCGGACTGATCACGTTGGAGGCCATACTCAACCCCAGTTGGTAGCCGTTCAATCCCAGGAGTTCATACCAGCGTTTGTCAGTTCTCATGTTCCATCCTCCAGGTTAATTGTTTCTAGAAATAATAATGCCAGGTCATAAAAGCACCAATTCATATTAGCGATTGGAGGATAAGTTGTCAAGCGGAGTTCAGTAATTAGTAATCAGGAAAACTCATAATCGTGAACTGTGAATCGTGAATCGAGAACCGAGAGCAGAGAATTGTCAGGATCAAGTCTTTACGAGCGATTCGTTTT
>DAIEPS010000089.1 GCA_027348305.1 Anaerolineaceae bacterium
GAATTGGGAATTGGCACTGCCCGCCGCGGCTGGGCGACCAAAGATGACGTTTTAAATACTCTGCCGGCAGATAAATTATTAGCCTGGTTTGCCAAGAAACGGAGAAAATAAAGATAAAACAAAAAACAGCCTGCTGGCTGTTTTTTGAGTTTTGAGGTTTAAGGCTGCGGCAGAAAATCGTGCGGGTTGACCGCGCCGTACGTTTCACTTCTTAGTTCAAAATGAAGATGCGGACCGGATGAATTGCCAGTAGAGCCGAGGGTTGCGATCTGTTCGCCCTGGCTGACGTTGTCGCCGCAGTATTTTAGAAAACTATCAAGGTGAGCATAAACGGACTGCCATCCGTTGCCGTGGTCCACCACGATCAGGTTGCCATAACCCATTGTGTTCCAGTTGGAATACACGACCACACCATCGTCCACGGCGTAGACCGGGTTGCCGATCGAACCTGCAATATCAATGCCGCGATGGTTGGTGGAAGGTGAATAATCATAACCTGAGATCCAGGTTTCGGTGGTCGGCCAAACAAATGTTCCTGTTCCGATATAACCTTCTGTGATGGTTCCACAGGCGCTGCCAGTAATTGAAGAAGTGGCTGGTTTATCGCGCGTATATTGTTCAAGCCAATCGGTGAATGCGCCGTAACCGTGAGGAACGAAAATTAATTTTCCAACGGGGATATTCGGCATGGCAAAATCGCCAAGCGTGGCGCGGTCCAACTGGTTGCCGGGCCAATCCACAATTGCATCCGGTGTGACATTGTAGAATTTTGCCACACCATTCAAGCCGCTGCCTTCGGCCCATTGGTAAATGGCACCGTCAAAAGGTGGGATCAAGATCGTTACTCCCGGGCGGAGACTATCAACATTATCCCCGAGAATATGCTTATTGCTCCAAAGGAGTGATTCCGGTTTTAGACCAAACTTATCGGCAATGCCAAAGAGGGTATCTCCCTCGACGATGGTGTATTCAGTGACGTTGGAACGCGGTTTTGGAGGAAGGATCGTATGCAATTGCGCCAGGCGGAAGACGCTAAAGCTGCTGGCCAGGATCGGGCTCAAGTTTTCATTCATTGGAATGATGGGCGTGGCCTGGATCGAACTAACGACAGACGTTGGAAGTGGGCTGCTTTTTTCAGCCTTTAAGAAGAATTTGCTCATAACCCAGACGACCAGCACGATCAGGATCAGTGAAGCAGCTGCTGTTCCAATCCGTACAGTGGGTTCTCCTAAACCAAAATGAAGGATCTTGTTCCATACCTGGTTTAAGGTGATTGTTTTTTTGCTTTCGATCTGCTCTTCAGGTTCCTGGAGCGGTAGTTCATCTTCCGGCAATGATTCGGAAGGCGTGTTCATTTTATCAGTCATTCTTTGCCTCGGATAAAAAATCATAACATCTTGTACCTGAATGGTCAAGAAAGGGCAGCGCTGCATTCCCATTGGAAAAAGATATAAAATTAACTTGTGGTATAACAGGATTCACACACTTATGAAATCATTCAATATTAGCAAAACATTTACATCCTTAAAATCACCGAATTTCCGCTTGTGGTTTATTGGGCAGGTGGTTTCACTGGTTGGCACCTGGATGCAGTCCACTGCTCAAGGGTATCTTATATATGAATTGACCCAATCCGCCGCCTATTTGGGTATCGTGGCTTTCGCCAATGGTCTCCCTACAATCCTTTTTACGCTTTTAGGCGGTTTTACCGCTGACCGTTTTTCTAAACGAAATGTCATAGTGGCAGCTCAATCTGCGATGATGGTGCTGGCCGGCATTTTGGCGTTCTTGTCTTTCACTCATTTGATCCAACCGTGGCATATTGTGGCGCTCGCTTTCTTGCTGGGGGTGGCCAACGCCTTTGATGCTCCTGCCAGGCAGGCGTTCGTGGTCGACATGGTTGATCGTGAAAATCTGTCTAATGCTATTGCACTCAATAGCACAATTTTCAACCTTGGGGCTATAGTCGGCCCTGCCATGGCGGGGTTGGTCTATGCATGGCTCGGCCCGTCTTGGTGTTTTACCATCAATGCGATCAGCTTTATCGCGGTGATCGCCGCTTTACTGCTGATGAAACTTGCACCGACAAAACCACAGATCACTTCTGGATCGCCGATCAAGAACCTTGCAGAAGGCTTGAAATATGTCATTTCAGAACCCCGGATTCGTTTGATCCTCGTGTATGTCTCAATCCTCTCGATCTTTGCTTTTAGTCTGATGACGCTTATGCCTGCCTGGGCTGTGAAGGTGCTGGGCGGTGACGTCAAATTGAACGGTCTGTTGCTTACCGCGCGCGGTATTGGCTCGCTGATAGGGGCGCTCATGATCGCCTACACCAGTTCACACCTGGTGCGAAACAGAATTTGGCAACTTGGCTGGTATTTGATGCCGGTGGCATTGGCTGCTTTTGCCTTAATGCGCTGGATCCCCGGATCGTTCGCATTATTGATCTTGCTGGGCTGGTGTTTGATGGCTGTGCTTAACATCAGCAATGCTTTGATCCAGTCTTATGTTTCTGATCATATGCGCGGCAGGGTCATGGGCGTGTATACCATGGTGTTCTTTGGCAGCATGCCTTTGGGTGGTCTGCTGGTGGGAGGCTTGGCCACCGCTTTTGGTGAACCGGCTACCGCCTTGATCTGTGCGTCGGTCATCCTCTTAGCCACAATTGGGACCTTTTTCTTCAGGAAAACGATCCAACAGTTCTAAAAATGAAATTTGTCGGGGAAATTTGATAAGCATTTTCTGAGATCGGAAAAACTGGTTTTCATATATAATTTTCTTATCCAATAGGTTCTCAATAATTATCTGTTTTCAGAGGGTGGGTGACAACGATGATTAGCATAACAGACCTTCACAAGACATACCGGCGTGGTGATGAAATTGTAGAAGCCATTCGCGGAGTAGATTTTCAAGTTAACGACGGCGATTTTGTGGTGGTGATCGGGCCAAGCGGCGGCGGAAAGTCCACACTGCTCAACCTGATCGGCGGCATCGACCATCCGTCTTCAGGATCGATCCAATATAACGGATATGAGCTCGCCGGTGCCAGCGAAGAAGATTTGACCATCTTTCGCCGCGATAACATCGGTTTTGTTTTTCAATTTTACAATTTACTTTTCTCATTGAACGCGGTTGAAAATGTGCAGCTTCCGTTGATGGCTAAACGGGTGCCCATGAAGGCCGCCCGCCAAAAGGCAGTTGAATTTCTCAAACAAGTGGGCCTTTCCCATCGTTTGACCCACCTCCCCTCTGAACTGTCAGGAGGTGAACAGCAGCGTGTAGCCATTGCGCGTTCCATCATTGCCGAACCCAAGCTCGTCCTCGCGGACGAACCTACCGGGGATCTGGATTCAGTGGCCACGCGTGAGATCAATCAATTGATGCACCAGCTTAATCAAGAAATGGGCATTACGTTTATTGTTGCAACGCATAACTTATTGCTAACTGAAAAAGCCACCCGGGTTATTGAGCTTAGGGATGGAAAGATCCAGTAGAGATTAAAATGGGCAGATTACTTGAGGGGATTCGCTTCATTTTTCGCGACCTGCAAAGCGACGGCTGGCGTTCTGCCATCACAGTGATCAACCTGGTGATCTTTATCAGTTGCTATTTCTGCCTGGCTTCGCTGGCTGAAGCCGGTTACAAGTTCGGCAACCAACCGCGAGACCCTGATGAGTTGATGATGATCTCGCACAATGTCTTTGACCTTAGCGACAGCCAGATCTCAGAAGCTGACTTCAAACCCATTCAAGAGCTTATACCATCACCGGTCATGAGTGTTTCTCCTTTGATGCTTAAACACCTGAACGTTGGCGGTTATTTTCTTCAACTGCGGGCTGCACCGCTCAACGATTTTGAGACCGTGCATAAACTTTCACTAATTGAAGGCCAATGGCCAACAGGGGCAGATGAAGCGGTTATTGGCGAAGGCACCCGCTCGTTGACCCATTGGGGCGTGGGCGACACCATCCGCATCTACGGGGTCGATTTCAAGATCACGGGTCTGGTCCACTCTACGGGCACAAAATTCGGCTCGATCTGGATGAGCCTGGAAAATGCCGAGAAATTGTTCAATACCTACGGAAAATATCAATTTGCCTGGATCGTTCTGGTTCCAGGCGTGGATTCTGATGCGGTCATAAGCCAGTTGAATAATGATCCGCGTTTACAAGGCAAGTTTGATATTTATTATGCTGACCAGCTTTATCAGCAGTACACCAGTGCATTGAACGATGTCAGGGATATTAGTTTGATATTAGTCTTGCTGGCACTTCTGAGCGTCATGTTTGGCGTCTATGGATCCACCTACCTCACCCTGACAGAGCGCAAACGTGAATTGACCATCCTCCGTTCGGTGGGGTTCACCTCCAGAACCATCAGGGTCGTGCTTTCGATGCGGACGGTAATACAGGTGATCTTTGCGTATTTACTCAGTTGGGTGATCACCACACTGGCCATCCATTGGTTTGAGTCCATTAATCCGATCATGATCCATTCCATCCCCTTGCCGGTGATCATTTCGGCAAAGATCCTCTTGGTGGGGGCGGTCCTCTCCATCTTTTTTGCCTGGATCGGTGTTTGGCTGCCGACCCGCCACTTGCAAAAAAGCAGTGTCATCAGCATGATTCAACGGTAGGTAATATGGCTGCGATATTTATGCTGGCAATGAAAGACATCCTTAAAAAATGGAACCTGGCATTGATCATGGCGCTTCTTTTCAGCATGACCTTTGCCAGTTTTCTGACCATTATTGCTTATAAGAACAGCCTGACGGATGCATATGCCCATCTTTCTCAAAACTGGCTGATCGTGGCAAAAAGCGACGGGGTCGGTGAGATTCACGGCAGCCGGCTAAGCCCGGAGGTTGGAGAGCTGTTGGTTTCCAATGGGTATGTTCATCCCATCCCCGAGATACATCAGGTGGTTGGCACCTCGCTTGCCACTGGCATGTTGATGCGGGGAGTCTCTCTTGATGATTACACCAAAGTCAGTGATTTCTCAATGCTCTCAGGCAGCGCATTGACCCCAAAAGATGAGCCCCGCCTTGCCATGGTGGGGATCACCCTGGCCGAGATCGAAAAGGTCACTACGGGTGACGAGATCCGCATAAGGGGCAGGGATTTTACAGTTAAAGGGATATTTAAAACCGGCACTTACCAGGATAACGAAGTTTGGATCTCGCTTGCGGATGCCCAAAAACTGCTTAATTACGGCGAGGATGTTTCCATCTATGTTATTCCAGATGGCGGAACCTTTCATGAAGGGCAAACCATTGCGGAGAGCATATCTGTCAGTCGAAAAGGGGAGACCGGCAGCATGTTGGGCGGCGAAATTTCTTCTTTTTACAACTATATGGGCATGGTGGCGATTTTTGCAGGTGTTGCCACCATTTTCACGCTGGCAAATTTATTATGGCGGTTGGCCTGGCTGCACCGGCACGAGTTTGGCATCATCCGCACCCTTGGCTTTGGCCGTTGGGCGCTGATCTACTATCTGTTTATCCAGGCTTTCCTGATCCTGGTGACGGGGCTGGTCGTGGGTTCAGTATTGGCCGTGACGGTGATCTTCGCCCGCGCGCAGCAGTTAACTGCCTTTGGTCTTGGTCTGTCACCTGTGATCAATTTACAAACGATCTCAATGGCTTTGGGGGTTTCAATCCTCATCCTTTTTATTGGTATTGCTTTTCCTGCCATCCGCATTGGACAAATGAGTATTCCCACTCTTTTAGGGAGAGATTAATCAATTAAATTAGGAGAGAGGTGAAAAATGAAAAAGCAAAAACTGATCAAAATAGTGTTTATCCTTATTACCGTCTTCATTGTCATGGCTTGCAATCTTCCGATCAATCTACAGAAAGATAAAGAGAATGATGCCCAGGTGACAGAAGGTTCTGACCAATCTACAGAAGCCCCTGCTCAAGGGATCTTCAAAGAAGAGGTTGACCCTAATCCAGTCGGGTTACAGGAGGGGCTGGGAAGTCTTGACTCTTACAATTTGACTCTCTATATGTATTCCGACGATTCCACCGGCACACTGAGTGAAATTACTGAAACAATTGAACGTTCGGTTGTGGATAAAAATCAACACACCACGACCGTCCAACGGTCTTTTGATCCGCAAAACGACGAAGAAGAAAATAGTTCAACTGAAGAAGGCTACATGATCGGAAATGTATCATGTACTGGCAGCGGTGAAGAATGGACCTATGATGAGATGACTTCGCAAGAAAAAGAAATGCTCTACATTTACAAAGGCATGGTCGATGTCTTACCGCTGATCGACAATCCTGAATTTGTCGGTGAGGAGACCGTAAATGGCGTTGACACCAACCATTTCACCTTCAAGGTGGCTGGCATTGGAGACACATCAGGCTCAGTGGCAACGGTAAACCAGGGCGATTACTGGCTGGCAAAGGATGGCAACTACATCGTCAATTATCATTTGAAGCTCCAGGTACAATCCGCGGCTGAGGGATCCGCAGAAGCGGAAACCTCTAATATCGAACTGGCTATTGACCTGAAGAATATCAATGTTCCGATAACCTTCACCCTGCCGGAGTATTGTGTTCCGAGCAGTGATTGATCGACAGTGAGGATCGAGTAAATTCCGAATTACCTTGTCTGGAGGGTGTAAATTTGGTATAGTCTCTATAATTCTGGAAATTTATGAGACTACCCTTGGTAGAAGAGGCTTCCAGAAGGTAATAAAGGGAGAAAAATGAAAATAAACTTGACACGCGCGAGAATTTGGCTTGTGCTAGCCGTTTGTTTGGGCTTGTCCGCGTGCAATCTGCCCGGCGCGAATTCAGCAGCAACAGACCTGGCTTCACAGCAGACCAGTGTGGCGCAAACCGTGGTCGTATTGCAGACACAAATGGCAGCAAATGCTACTGCGGAACTGCCAGCAGTTGCGACAAACACACCTGAGAAGCTTTCACCCACGGCGACAGTCACCGTTACCCCAACGGTTCAGATCCCGCCCACGTTGACCTTTACTCCTGCGCCTACTTTCCGCATCAGCAAGGTTACGGATGTCAATTACCCCGATGATACCCTGGTTAAGCCCAACACTGAATTCACCAAGACCTGGCGCATCGTCAACGGCGGCACCGGCACCTGGACGCCTAATTTTAAACTGGTCTTCGTCAGCGGGGATGCCATGGGTGGACCGGCTTCCATCAACCTTGGGCAGACTGTCGTTCCTGGCCACAGCATTGATGTGTCAGTGAAGTTG
>DAIEPS010000008.1 GCA_027348305.1 Anaerolineaceae bacterium
CAAATGCCAGCAATGCGATCAACAAAACAGTGCCGACAAACCCGAACTCCTCTGCGATGGCAGAGAAGATGTAGTCGGTGGTGCGCACCTTCAAAAAGCGAAGCTGCACCTGGGTGCCGTGCCCGTAGCCCTGACCCCACAATCCACCGCTGCCGATGGTGATCAACGCCTGTTCAATGTTATAGGTATTGCCATATCTGGCGTTTGGATCAGGAAACAAAAAAGTCGTGATGCGCTGCTGCTGGTAGGGTGCAAGGAACGGAAAAGCAGCAGCACCCAGTACGATACCCGCCACACCAAAGTAGAGGATGTATTTTGGCGGCAGACCGCTGATCCACAACATTGAGAACCAGATGACCATCAAAAGAATGGATGTACTCAAGTTTGGCTGCAAGACGATCAAAACTACAATGCCGGCCACAATGATCAGGCTGACCGCCATCCACTTGAGATTCTTCTCTTTATTGTAGTTTTTGGCGAAGTAATCTGACAACACCAAGATCAGTACGATCTTGGCGATCTCAGCGGGTTGTATATTAACCAAACCGACCTCAAGCCAGCGCTGCGCGCCAAAACTGACCTTGCCTGCAACGAGGATGATACCCAGAAAGGCAAAGGTGATGATGTAGAACAATCTTGAAAAACTGCGCCAGTAACGGTAATCGATCAAAGTGGAAATCACCAGCACAGCCAGACCGATTCCCGCAAAAGTTGCCTGGCGGTTCACATATCCGGCCAATTCGATATTTCCGGCAATGGCAGAGCGGATCATGGTAATGCCAAAGATGATCAGAAAGATCACCGCTCCGAACAACCAGAAATCAAAATTGCGCCAGATCTCACGTTTAAACATAAATTATCCGATTTTCCGCCGGCGAGCAGTTTTTAAGGGTATATCCGCCGTCAGCTTCTGTTCGCGGCCGTCATGGCTCATGCTGATCTTGACCATTTCAGGGTCGATCTCAACATGGCGCGATATCACGGCCAGCAATTCGTTCTTCATGATCGACAATTCATCCTCACTCAGATCAGTGCGATCATGGATCAGTACCAATTTTAATCGTTCCTTGGCTTCATCGGCGCTTTGACGATTCGATCTTCCCCAGGCAGCCATCTCAGTCGCCTCCCTGTCTAAACAGTCCTGCTACCTTCGCAAGGAAATCTCCCTTTTCATCCAATTGCATAAATGGCACACTTTGTCCTTGAATGCGTTTGGAGATGTTCTTAAAAGCCTGCCCGGTTTTGCTTTTTGGATCAAGCGCAATGGGCTGTCCGCGGTTGGTGCTGATGACCACGTTCTCGTCGTCAGGGATGACCCCAATCAATTCGATGGCCAGCAGTTCAACCACATCTTCAGGGGTGAGCATATCGCCGCGTTTGGTGAGACCAGGGTTAACGCGATTGATGATCAACTTGGCGGGTCCTTTTTCTTCTGCTTCGACGAGCCCGATGATGCGGTCTGCATCTCGGACGGCTGAAACTTCAGGGTTGGTAACCACAAGGATCAGATCTGCAGGGGCGATCGTGTTTCTGAATCCACGTTCGATGCCAGCGGGTGAATCAATGATGATGTAATCCACTTCATTGCGCAGTTCATCGCACACACGGACCATATCGCTCGGTGAAATCGCTGATTTGTCGCGCGTCTGTGCCGCCGGGATGAGGTAAAGTTCCTCAAGTCGTTTATCACGGATCATGGCCTGCCGGATGCGGCAGCGATTCTCAACCACATCCACCAGATCGTAGACGATACGATTTTCGAGCCCGAGCACAACATCCAGGTTGCGTAAACCAATATCGCCGTCAATACAAACAACTTTAAAACCATCTTCGGCCAAAGCCACTGCCAGATTGGCTGAGGTGGTGGTCTTTCCAACCCCACCCTTGCCTGAGGTGATCGTTACAACGCTAGCTGCCATTTTCTATCTTCCCTTTTCTTTATTCCAGAGTTCGATTTTGCATTCGTTGTTTTCAATGTAAGCCACTTCAGGAAAAGTCTTGCCTTTTTTCTGCTGCGGCGGAAAAACCTTTTCACCAATTCTGAGTTGGGTCGGCCTTAATTCCATGGCGCAAATGACGGCCTTCAAGTTGCCTTCCGCGCCTGCAATTGCGGATCCTTTTAGCTTTCCCCAAACGATGATATTGCCAGCTGACACGATCTCAGCACCAGGGTTTACATCGCCAATGATGATCACATGATCCAAAGATTCTACTCTATACCCGGCACGTAATGTCTTATTGACCAAAACTGCTTTTTCGCCGTTGTTTTCAACCCTCTCATTACTATCATTCTTCTCTTTATTCTCTTTTTTGGTTGGAAGACTAGTTTCAAGAGCGAGTACTCTTGCATTGTTGACAGTCGTTTCAGAGGTGCTGAGAATTGCCCATAGGGTCACATTCAAGGCGGATAACTGATCGCAGAGCTGCGTGATCTGTTTAACGCGCAGGGCTGTATCATTGACATCAAGACATACCCTTGCTCCCTTAAAAAAGGCCTCTTTTTGCTTGACCATTCTCAGGAGTTCCGCTTTTCGATCATCCCAGGTGCCATTTTCGGCGTTGATCAGCAGTCCTTCACGAATTCCTTTTATTTGGATCAGTGACTCGTTATCCATACATCTGCTTTCGTCTTATGGTGTTGTTGTGGTGGTGGAGCTGTTGGAAGCATCAATTGCTTTTAAGTCAAAATAAGATTCAAGTACTTTTGCCACAATTGGCGCGGCCACACTGGCGCCTTCGCCTCCGTTATATACAAAAGCGACCACGGCAATCTCAGGGTTATCATAAGGCGCGTAACCTACGTACCATGAATGGGTTGGCCAGTTCTCGGGTTTGCATAAGTCTTTTTGCTGCGCCACGTTATCACAGTATTCTGCAGTACCAGTTTTTCCGGCTGAGGGAATCTTCTCATTCGGAAAAGCTTTTGTAGCGGTTCCGTCTTCAACCACCAGTCGCATGCCTTCTTTGACTTTCGCAATCACCCAGGGTTGGACCACATAGGTCGGTCCGGTGGGTTGACCATTCTCATCCAATGAGTGGATCAAGGGGTCTTTGGTGATATCCCAAACCAGTTTCGGTTCAAAGGGTTTGATCACGTTCCCTTGAGCATCCAGAACATCTTTTATAATGGTCGGCTGCATATATTTGCCGTCATTCGCCAGAATCGCAAAAGACTGAAGCACCTGCAAAGGGGTCGCCAAAACATATCCCTGGCCGATGGTTGTGATATAGGTGTCACCCGTGGACCAGTTCTCCGCGCGGTAGATACGCTTCCAGGTCGGATCTGGGATCAGGCCTAAAACCTCACCTGGCAGTTCAACACCGGTATAGCGATCAAAACCCAGGGCTTTAGCATACTCCGCGAGCCGCCAGGCACCAAGACCGGTGCCGGGAACCTCATCATTGAACCCACCGCCGATCTTGTAAAAATAGACATCATCCGAAAGTTTGAAGCCTTTCAGAAAATCACAAGTTCCGTGGCCCGCACGGTCATAACTGTAATACAACCTTGGTGTTCCAGGATCATTGGGCGAGAATTTCTGGATGACAGAGATCGTTCCAGGGCAATCCAACACCGTTTCGGGCTTTACAACACCCTCATTCAACGCGCCGGTTGCCGCCACGATCTTGAACACAGAACCGGGGGGCTGCTCGGCCGCAATGGCGTAGTTGAGCATCGGTTTGAGCGGATCTTGAGAGAGCTGATTGTAATAATATGCCGGAATTAAACGCTCCAGACGGTTATTCTCATAATTAGGATACGAAACCATTGCCAGGATCTCACCCGTTTTGGGGTTCATGGCAATCACCACACCGTTTTGTGATTTAATTTTGCCCAGGTAGGTGTTCCAGTAATCAATTTCAGAAATGAGCGCCGTCCGCGCCGCAGCTTGCAGACGCGTATCGATGGTAAGGGTGACATTGTCGCCAGGGACAGCCAGAACTGGCGGCTGCACGTCGCGGATCTCTTTACCCGCGTTATCCACTTCAATAAGCCTGTTGCCGTTCTTTCCCATTAATATATCGTTCAATTCACGTTCTGTGCCCGCGAAGCCGATCTTATCCGTGCCTGCCACAAATCCGCGACCGACGTAATACGATTCGTCTTCAGCCGTGATCGGGCCTAGAAAGCCCACCACTTCCGAGGTCAAATTGCCGGTGGGATACTGCCTCACCTGCTGCACGGCAACGCCAACACCCTGCCATTCATTCTCCTTTTCACGGATGGTCATGGCAATATCCTGCGAAACATTGCATTTGATCTTGACGGGAGAAAACGGCTCATTGGTGTCGCCGATCAAGACGATTTCCTTGATGCCAAAATCAGTCTCACAAGGGGTAAAGTATTTCACGGTCGTGTCATTGATCACCCCGTTGGTCACCGGCACGCCAATCAACGCGGAGAGTTCCCGATAGATATTCTCTGTTGTGCCGACATCAGATGGAAGGTAGGCAGGCGTGATGACCACATTATAAGAAGCCACGTTTTGCGCGAGGATAATGCCATTGCGGTCATAAATGTTTCCGCGCGTAGTAGATACGCTGACACTTGTCAACCTGTTCTCTTCGGATTGTGCGAGGTAATCTTTGCCATTAATGATCTGAAGACTGAACAATCGGATCACATAGATGACGAGGATAACCCCAAGCAGCACGTAAATGGCGGTAAAGCGCCACGGTTCAAGCCCCTTGTTTACTTTTTTCTCATCTCTCATTCAACCACCTCCAATGGGTAAACCCATTGGGCTGTGTCTCTGGCAATGGCAAAAACCGGCAAGGCAAGCAGTAAATTGATCAACACAGACGGGATCATGACCTGCACCAGACCGGTCTTCAATGGAATTGCCACCCCGGATAAAGCCAGAGCGACATAGGATAATCCGTTGCTGACGATGCTGCTGATGATCGTCACCAGGAACATCATTAACAAAGGTGACTGCCACACCCGCTTGTTGATCCATTTTTCGATAATAGTTATAAACGGATAACAAATCACCGGAACGTACCAGGGAATGGCAGATATGTAGGCCACGGCAATCGCAGCCAGGATGGTCCAGAACCAGGCAGAGGTAACCTGTTTTTGCAGGCTCCAGGCTGCCACCCACAATAGCACCAAGTCAACGGAGCCGTGTAGCAGTGTCACCTGACTGAATAGGGTGGTTTGCAAGACCAGCAATATGAAAATGATCGGAAACGCCAGCAGAGTGCCCATTTGTCCTTTTTTGCTCGTTTAAGGAACCAAAGGTGTGTAATCCACCGGCCTGAAATTGGTGATGATCAAGACCGCCTTGAGATTCACAAAATCCACCACGGGCTGCACGGTTGCTTTTTGAAAGAGGGTGCTGTCTGAATTCTCAGGCGAAAGCACCTGCCCGATCAAAATGTCTGACGGATAGAGACCGCCCAACCCTGATGTCAGGATCAGGTCGCCCTGCACCAGCGTTACGCCGGGGTTGACCATCTCCAAAGAGACGTCACCGGTGACAGAACCCACCACCTGACAATCGGTGTTGGCTTCTTCAAGATGAACGTTGAGGATGGAGCCTGGGTCTGTGATCAACTGCACCCTGGCAGCAGTGGCAGTGACGGCAACCACTTTGCCTACAAGACCTTGCTGGGTGACCACGGGCATGCCTTTGACGATGCCGTCATCCGAGCCGTGGTCGACAATGATGTATTTGACAAACGGACTCGGGTCCCGGCCGATGACAGAGGCGGCCACGTATTTGTTTTCAGGCTTGGCACGCGCAAAATCCAGCAGCGCGTAGAGGATGTCAGTTTCTGTGAGCTGCTGACGGGCTGCCAGTAGTTCGGATTGCAATTGCGATACCTGGTCTTTGAGGGAGGCGTTTTCCTGTCTCAGGGTGGCCACATCCCGCGGCACGGTGAAAAACTCCACCATTGCCTGTGTACGGCTGGCAAACCATCCCTGGACGGCAACCAGAGGATCGATCACTTTGCCTACGATCTGGTTTAACAGACCGCTGAGCGCCAGGGCAAGCACGCCCAAAATGATCAAGCCAATGGTGATCGATTGTAAAGTGCGCTGCGAAAGTCTTTTCATTCAACCTGCGTGGGCTATTTCTATCCACGACCCTTGCCGCGGTCAAGGCTGACCATGAACCGCTCATATTCTGAAACGTTCTCAAGCACCAGTCCGGCGCCGCGCGCCACACAAGTCATGGGGTCGTCTGCCACCCAAACGCGCAGGTTCAACTCGTCTTTGAGTCTTGGTACGATACCCAGCAATTGTGAGCCGCCGCCGGCCAGGCAGAGGCCTGTATCCAGCAAGTCAGAGATCAACTCGGGGGGCACTTCATCCAGCGCTTCGCGGATGGCTTCCACGATGACCTGCACGGAACCCGAAAGTGCTTCACGAATTTCAACGGAAGAAAATTCGAGTGAAGCAGGCAAACCGGTGACCAGGTTGCGTCCGCGGACGACATGCACCAATTCGGTCTGCAGCGGGTAAGCTGAACCGATGGCGATCTTGACCTGTTCGGCCATGCGTTCGCCGATCAGAAGGTTGTATTTTTTGCGTATGTACTGCAAGATATCATCATCCAGTTCGTCGCCTGCCACGCGCAGTGAGCGCGAAACGACCAACTCACCGGATGAGAAAACGGCTACTTCGGTGGTACCGCCGCCGATATCCACGATCATGGTGCCGGGCACATCACCTATCGGCAGCCCTGCGCCCAATGCGGCAGCGCGCGGCTCTTCGATCAGGTAGGCTTCACGTGCCCCTGCGGCCATGGCGGCATCAAAAACAGCGTGTTTTTCGACCTGTGTGGCGCCTGAGGGGATGCCCACACACACGCGCGGACGCGGCATGGGCACGATGGTCTGCTGGTGGGCTTTATAGATGAAGTATTCCAGCATTTTCTTTGTGATGTCAAATTCTGAAATTACACCGTCGCGCAGTGGGCGGATGGCTGAAAAATTCGGCGGGGTACGTCCCGTCATTTCTTTGGCGGATGCCCCCACAGCGATCGTCTCATGCGTGCGTTTGTTGACCACCACCCATGAAGGTTCATTTATTACGATACCCTTGCCACGCACGTTTACCAGTGTGTTTGCGGTTCCCAGGTCTATACCGATGTCAAGTGAGAAAAAACCCATCAACCAACTCAAGGGATTGGCTGCCAATGTTTACTCCTATAAACGTTATACGAAAATCAAAAAAAATTATACCATAGCGCCGTTTCGTCAACCCCCGCAAGCGATGGGCGTAGGGAAATCGGTGGTTTAGGAAAATGTGAATTGTGATTCACAAATCGTAAACGGTGAACTATGAACTGTGGATAATAATCGCAATTACTCAATCAAGCAATCCATCAATAATAGAGAAATATTTTTGGTATAATACGTTCTGCAATAAATTATGAATTATGCGGGTGTCGCCAAGTGGTAAGGCACCACCTTCCCAAGGTGGTATTCGTGGGTTCGAATCCCATCACCCGCTCTAATCAGTTCGAACCTCCATATGGGGGCAATGTCCCATCACCCGCTCACCTACCAACCCTGACAAGGTTTAAAACCTTGTCAGGGTTTTTTCACCACACCCGCTCTAATTTGTTCGAATCCCCATATGAGGGCTATGTCCCCATACGGGGATAATATCCTCACCCCCTATCGGGGGCTTCGCTCTTTTTCAAAGAGCTCGTCACCCGCTCTTCAATCAGGACACCTTGAAAAGGTAACCCCTCTCGCCAAAAATCGGCTCGGGGGCTCGAAAACCGCGACCTTTTCAAGTTGGTCTTTTTTCAACTCTAAAACAATAGTCAAAAAATTATTCTCAAATTTCTTATTTGTATTACAATCTTTTCCAAAGAGGACACCATGCCATTTAGCATCCCCGGACTACTGTTAGCACTCCTCGCTGCTGGAATTGTTTATGCGTTCCCTATCTTTAAATTGAAGAAAAAAGGGGAGCCCATCCCATTTACACCGCGTAATATAATGAACGCGGTTCTCATAGTTGGCGGCGGCTACTTTATTTTTACTGGCTTGCTAGGATTAATCAAATAATTCATATAATCTATACCCTGCCTCAATCCGAATTAATTAAATAGTTCGGCCGTTGAGTCAATTCTGGCTCTCTCCCACATTATACAAACGGCATTGTATGCTACAATCTTAATGAACGAGGAATTGAGTCAATGCCGGAACCCAAAACAATTCTTCACATTGAAGACAACCTGGATAACCGGGTTCTCGTCCGCAGGCTGCTGCAATCGGAGCATTACCGCGTGGTTGAAGCGTCAAATGCTTTTGAAGCTGTGGATTGTTTGCGGCACTGCTCTCCCGACCTGATCTTGATGGACATTAACATCCCCGATGTCGACGGCTACACCCTGACAGCCAAGCTCAAGACGATTCCACGTGTCAAAAATATCCCCATCGTGGCAATCACCGCCAACGTACTGCGCGGAGACCGCGAAAAGACACTGCGCGCCGGTTGCGATGGTTATATCGAAAAGCCCATTGATGTGGAGAAGTTCTTTGTTCAAGTCGCATATTTCTTGGGAATGAAAGTCTGATCTGGAGGGAAATCTTTTACTCGTATGCACACATCTCTTCGTTCTTTTTCACAGCTCTTTTCATTAATTAAAGCCTTCGCGGCTGGATGATCCCTGGAGGAGCCAATATGCCGGTTCGTGAAGAAAAACACATCATCCTTCCTTCCCGCCTTGCTGAGTTCAAAGAACACGGCGTGTTTTCCGCCCTTGATGCCATTAAGGAACTCAATTCATCCACGCTCCCTATTGAGAATGTCGCCAACCAGGTGGCCAGTCTGATCCGCTCGGCGCTGAAAGCGGCCTGCGTTTCGCTCTGGCTTGAGGATGATCTGCACAAGTTCATCGCACTTCAGGCTTTTTCCTGCGTCGACTCTGCTGAAGCCAACCCGAAAAAATATAACATCAGCCTGGAAGATGAAGATTCGCCTGTGTCAGCCTGCCTGAGGGAAGGTAAAACTGCTCTGCATAAGAAATTGACGCTCACAGAAATGGATCCACGGGCCGCGATCCTGACCAAGACCTACGCCAACGCGGTGCTTCCGCTGCTCTCGCCAGCGGGAGCTTTCGGTGTGCTTGAAATTTTGACTTTTGCAAATGACGCCATCAACAGAGCGGAACTCGAAACGCTTGAGGTTCTGGCTGCGCAGGTCGCACTGCTGCTTTCCAACCATCAGAACATCAATCATGTTTCACGCCAATCCACGCTGCAAAAACAGCTATACGAAATCACAACCAGGATCAACCAGGCCAAGGATTACGAATCCATTCTGCAGATCACAGTCGAAGAGTTATGCGCTGCTCTCAACCTACCCGCGGCTTCAATGCACGTCAACATGAACGCGGATGCCAGACCTTCTGCCAAAAAGGAGCAAAGCGCATGAGCGGTTTGAGTTCCCTCTTCCACCGTTCCAAAAAGACCACTGTCCAGACTGGCCCTTTGGATGTGCAGCCCGACGAACTTGATTCTGAACTCGTAAATCTGCATTCACAGGTGCAGACTTCCGCAGAACTCACGCGCCTGGCGGCTGAGACTTCCGGCGACCAGGTCTTGATGAAAGAAATTTGCGATCTTCTTCAACAACACTGTCTGCTGCACCACATCGGCGTCTTTTTGGTGGATGACGCCCGTGAATATGCTGTGCTGCAATACGGCACTGGTGAACAGGGGCGCCAGATGCTCTCTGCCAGCTACCGCCTTGCAGTCGGCGGCTATTCGCTGGTCGGGAAATGCCTTCAATCCAGGGATCAGGTCACATTCGTTTTGGATGAATCCAACCCGGCACGTTTTGAAAATCCATTCCTGCCCCAATCACGCTTTGAAATTGCGCTACCGCTGATCAAGAACGACCAGCTCCTGGGCGTGCTGGATGCGCATTCCGCATCGGCCAAAATCCCAGATGCAGGCACCATAACGCTTTTACAGCAGGCGGCCAACCTGCTATCCATTTCACTGCACAAACCACTCTCCGCAAAACCAACGAAGAGCAGTATTTTTCTGAACATCGAGGAACTTCAAAAAGCAGCCAGGAACGAAAACAAGGAAGTCACAGTCAGTTATTCAAACCCTGGTTATCTCAAGCCGCGGCTTAAAGACGGAAAAAAGAGCATTCCACTGCTGTTTCAACACGAAATGATCGGCAGCCTTGATCTTGAAATGGGCGACCTGGAATGGACCGCAGAAAAAGAGCAGTTTGCCCAGGCTGTTGCCGCACAGGCCGTTTCTGCGCTGGAAAACGTCAAAAGGCTTGATCAGATCATACATCACGCTGAACGCGAACGCAGGATCCTCGAGATCACTTCCAGGATCCGCTCAACCAACGATCCACAACAAATGCTGCAAATCGCGTTGGAAGAGATAAGCAGCTATTTGGGTGTTTCACAGGCGCAGATCGTTTTGAACGTGCCTGAAGTTCCGCGGTTTACAGATACGCTGCCGACCACCAACACGAAGTCACTTCAGAAAAAAATGACCACCGGCCAACTGCCAGAGCTTTGAGGAACCGATGACCAGTGTGATCACGATCGCCAATGAAAAAGGTGGAGTTGCCAAAACCACCACTGCCATCTCGCTGGGAGGCGCACTGGTGGCTTTGGGTTACCGGGTGTTGATGCTGGATCTGGATCCCCAGGCAAACCTATCCCTTGCTCTCGGTCACGAAACCCAGCCAACATCCAAATCATTTATCAACCTGGTGATGGAAAATCTGCCACTCGAAAAAGCCGTGGTCAGCACAGCGTTGGAAAACTTATTGTTACTGCCTGCTAACAAGGAAATTGGATTTGCAGAACGACTGCTGCCCATACGCCCTGATTATCGTAACTTGCTGCGCGATATCCTTCTGACAGAAACCACCTACGATTTCGTGATCGTGGACTGCCCGCCTTTCTTGGGCGCACTGGTCACAAACGCCCTCACTGCGGCCAACCTTCTGATCATCCCCACCCAGGCGGAATATTTTTCGGTCTACGCATTGCGCAATATGATGAGTCTCATCAGGGATGTGCGCAGCAAAGGGAACCCAAGCCTGCGCTACCGCCTGTTGATCACGCTTTTTGACAAACGCAACAAGATCCACCGCACGCTTTACGCACATTTGCGCCAGACCTTTGTTGGTGGCGTGCTGGATTCGATCATTGAAGTCGATACGAAATTAAGGGAAAGTGTGATTGCCGGTATGCCGATCAATTACCACGCAGAAAAAAGCCGCGCAGCCATGCAGTACGCCTTCCTGGCCCAGGAGATCATCCAATATGTCAAAAAATAAGATCACTGACCGCCTGGATAAATTCTTTGCGGACTTTAATCCGAATGAAGACACCGAAAACAATCCCACCATGGATGCCGGAGAAAATCCAATCTTCGCCTGGGAAACAGACTTAAACGGTCTCCTGGTTGCCTGTGACGAAGGAATCCATAAAGTGTTGGGGGTTCCCGCCGAACAGGCATTGGGTAACCCGCTCATGTCTTTCCACCTACCAGCCGGGGAACAATCCAAACTGCGCGAGTCACTGCAAAGCGGACAAATTCCGGTCGAGATCGAACTTCAAGCGCTCGCAGCCAAAGGCCGCAAGCGAATGCTGCGCTATTCGATCTATCACAAACTTGATGAAGACGGTAAGGTTCAAGGTTTTCGCGGTTACTGCGAACTGCTTGAGACTGCCAAACGGCCAAAAACAACCCGCGGGCATGATACCAAAAAGACCGCGCAGACCGCTCCACTGCCTGAACAAAGCGATGCTCCGCTAAAAATGCATACCAGGGATCTATCTTCTCTACAAGTCCCCTTAACGCCGGTATCCAGAGAACCAGGATCTGCTAGCGAGGAATTATTAAAGAAAAAAGGCAGCAAAAAACGTAAAACTGCTTTTGAGCCGGAAGTGATCAAGCAGGTGAAAGCGTTGAATGCGGACGAATCGGTCACAGACAAAACACTTACGCTGCTTCATGAAAACACGGAACCCGATACAGAGAGATACTCCCATCCGGTCAACCCCAAGGATCTGTCAGGTCTCTCGCTGGTCAAAAACCACTTCGAAATATCGAACACGGTCTGGACGGCGCAAGCCCAGGCCAGTTTTGAAGACAACAAACTGGTGGCCATACACTCGCTCAACAATAAACCTGCGATCCTGGCCGCCCCGCTCGAACTGCGTGATGAGAAAAAAGGTGTCATTGAGATCATTGATGACAAGCCAAACCGCACCTGGACGGAAGAAGACCGCCTCTTTATCCAGGAGATCTCTCACCAACTGGGTATGGCTCTTGAAAACTCCCAGTTGTACTCGACCATTCAGAGAGAGCTGTCAGAGCGCGTTAAAGCGGAACGCGAGACCCTGCGCCGCAATAAAGACCTGGCCAACCTGAACCAAATTGGTCAGGAGTTAAGTCACCTGGTCAATCAAAACCAGATCTTCGAAACCATTGCCCCCATGGTGCAGAAGATGCTGGGTGTTGAGAACCTGCTGCTGACTTTGATCGACAAGAACAAAACAACGCTCAGTTTTCCGGTCTGCCTGGTCAACGGCATCAACATCAATCTTGCGCCGCGCACCTTGCAGCAGGGTTACCAGGAAACCATGCTTGAAGATCGAAAACCGCTTCTGATCAACCGGAATCTTTCTGACATTTTGACTGAAACCAAAATTGACCATACAAACTATCTGCCCTATTCACTTCTGGCAGTGCCCCTGCTCACGGGAGACCGCGCAACTGGTGTGCTCTCAGTCTTTGATTATCAAAATGAAGATGCCTTTAACGCAGTTCAAATTGAGCTGCTCTCAAGCGTGGCGGCCCAGGTAGCGACTGCGCTAGAAAACGCCAGCCTATTTCAGGAGATCACCAACGCACTGCAGTTCATTGAAAACCGGCAGCGCGTACAGGGTAATGTCACGGATGCAGTTGCCGAGTTGAGTCTCAAAGGCTCCGGTGAGATCACTAGCTTTCTAAAGTCACTGGCACAGGCCAGCACATGTGAGAGGGCGATCTATGCCGAGATCCATGAGCAATCATGGCAAAAAGTTGCAAGCTACACTTCCCCTGAGTCCAGGCTGACAGAAACTGATTTCTTCTATCCACATGTTGCCATCGAGCAGCTAAAAGACGCAGTGGCTGACCTTGAGCAAAAGGGATGGCATTCGCGCACCCTTTCAACCGCCTCGGAACCCGAGCAAAACTGGATGCTTTCCAATGAGATCCAGTCCATCTTGATCCTGGCGGTCAAACGTGAAAATAAACTGATCGGTTTCATCGCCCTTGAAAAGCATGGCTCTGCTGAAGAATGGAAAATTGAAGAAATTGACATCCTGCGCACGGCTTCTGAGGCTTTTTCAAACATGTTGATCCGCGAAGACCTGTTGAAACAATTGCGCGGATCGTTAAGTGAAACAGAAAAACTCTATGGGGCTTCACACCAATTAGCTCTTGCCAGCACCATCCAAGACATGATCACGTCGGTCATCAGCAGCTTTTCAGCTTCAGAAGTGGACCGCGGCGAGGTTGTGCTCTTTGATTACAACCTGGAAGGTCGCATTTCACGCATGACCGTTGTCGCCAACGCTTCAGAGGATGCTGCCAGAGCGACCCACGCACCCGGATATGAATACGCCGTCGACCAATATGAATCACTTTTTTCATCCGCTTCACCCATCTATTATGATTACCTGGCTGACGCTGCGATCAATGAGGATCTGAAGGAAAGCTTCCAGTCCCAGGGGATCCAATCCATTGCAATTCTTCCGCTGTGGAGTGTCAACGTTCAAACCGGTGTGCTGCTTTTGGAAACCACCAAAACACATCGCTTCTCAACGCTTGAAAAACGCACCTATCCCCCCCTGGTGGATCAGATGTCGACGGCGATTCAGAATTTGCGCCTCTTTGAAAGCACCCAGATCGCGCTGGCTGAAACCGAACTGCTTTTCCGCATCTCAAGCGGCATCGCCAACTCCTCCAGCATGGAAGAATTGGTCACCCTGGTGGGTGAGAACGCCATGCCGAAGAACTGCGAGTCACTTCAACTCTATATTGCCTCAGACGCACGATCCTCTCAATCGCCTGATTTCTCGCTGGCCGGCACCTATTCCAACGATCTGGAACCTCGCACGGTAAGCCAGAAACTGCCTGCCAGCGCCCTGCCGTTTCTGGAATTCCCCTCCAGCGACCCTATTCTGCTCGCGGATACGACCCGCGAAGATCTGCCAGTCGTCTCGCAAACCTATTTCAGAAATGCAGGCATCGCTGCCGCCATATTCATTCCGCTGCAAACCGCCACGAACCCAGTCGGCTTCATGCTGGCCAGCTCAACCCGGGCAGGTGCACTGGACCCGAAAGACGCCCACACCCTGCAGATCATCGGCAACAGCATTGCTGTGGCGATCGAAAGACAGCGGTTGCTCTTTGAAGCCCAACGTCGGGCGCTTGAACTGCAAACAGCCGCCGAGATCGCCAGGGATACCACAAGCACCCTTTCACAGGATATCCTGCTAAGCCGCATCGTCAACTTGCTTAAGGACCGCTTTGGTTATTATCACTGCTCCATATACTTGCTGAATGAATCCAACCAGTACGCGATCATTGAAGAATCCACAGGCGAAGCCGGCAAGTTAATGAAGGAGAATAAACACAAGCTGGCGGTCGGCTCCAAATCTGTGATCGGATCCTGCCTGGCGAGCGGACAGCCCGTGATCGTCAATAATTCCAGTCTGAGCCCGGTATTTTATCCCAACCCACTGCTGCCGGATACGCGCTCTGAAATGGGCATCCCGTTGAAGATCGGCGGACATATCATCGGCGCGCTGGATCTGCATTCCACCTCAACCAACGCTTTTTCCGAGAACGAATTAACCGTGCTGCAGATCCTCACGGATCAGATCTCGGTCGCTATTGATAACGCCAGAGCTTTTTCGCTCTCACAAAAAGCCGTGCAGGAAATGCGTGAACTGGATCGTGTGAAGAGCCAATTCCTGGCCAACATGAGCCATGAACTGCGCACACCGTTAAATTCTGTAATTGGTTTTTCACGCGTGATCCTTAAAGGCATTGACGGCCCGATCAACAAGGTGCAGGAACAGGATATTACCTCCATCTATAATTCAGGCATGAATCTGTTGAACATGATCAACGAGATCCTTGACCTCTCTAAAATTGAAGCCGGTAAGATGGAACTTCAACTTGAAGACGTCAGAATCGCGGATGTGATCGCCAAAGCCATTTCAACCGCCACCGGGCTGGTTAAAGATAAACCCATCGAATTGATCCAGAAAATTCCCACGGACCTGCCCATCGTAAAAGCGGACGAGATCAAACTCGGCCAGGTGGTTTTGAATCTGTTATCCAACGCCATCAAATTTACTGATAAAGGCAGCGTCACCATTACTGCAGAGATCATCAATGACGCGAACATGAACCCTGAACTCAGGGTACTGGTAAGTGATTCCGGTGTAGGCATTGCCCCTGAAGACCAGGCTAAGCTCTTCCAACGCTTCTCGCAGGTGGATGATTCGCCCACTCGTAAGACCGGCGGTACTGGCCTGGGTCTTTCAATCAGCCGTTCATTGATCGAACTGCACGGCGGCAAGATCGGTCTGTTGAGCAGCCAGCCAGGCAAAGGCAGCACCTTCTATTTCACCCTGCCGGTGGTTGGTTTACGCAAAGGTCTGGATCTGAATAATTTGGGCCACGGAGAGAATGTGATCCTCTCCATTGATGACGATCCCCAGGTCATTAGTCTATACGAAAGATACCTTAAAAATTATGGTTTTGAAGTCGTTGCCCTTACCAATCCGGCAAAAGCGGTTGAAAAAGCGGTTGAGTTGAAACCCTTCGCCATTACGCTGGATATTATGATGCCGCAGGTGGACGGCTGGCAGGTGCTGCACGAACTCAAACAAGACGAACGCACCCGCAACATTCCCATTTTGGTATGCTCGATCCTTGAAGAGGAAGACAAGGGTTTCAGTCTTGGCGCATCAGAATACCTGGTTAAACCCTTCCTGCAAGACGATTTGATCAACGCCATCCACCGAATCAATCGTGAAGGCCAAGCCATGGAAGTATTGATCATTGATGATGATGTAGACGACCTGAAATTTGTAAAGAAGATGGTCGAAACGGAACCAAGGATTCATCCCACCCTGGCACAGGGCGGAAAAGCCGCAATTGATATCCTCAAAAACCTGACGCCTGACCTGATCGTTTTGGATCTCTTTATGCCGGATCTGAATGGATTTGAAATCCTCGAGCAATTCAAATCTGATCCCAGGCTTGCCAAAATTCCGGTGATCGTGCTCACCGGAGCAGATCTCACCCCGGAACAGAAGACACAATTGGCTGAATCCAGCCAGACTTTGGCCACGCATGGGTTGATCACAGAGAGTGATATTCTAAAGAATATGGAAGAAGCCTTGGAGAGAATTAAGCCATTGGCAAAGGAAAAATAAAGGAAAGAGCAGAAAACCCATTTAGGATTTTATTATCAGAATTGCTATAATATTAATAGCAATTCACATCGAATTCTCGCAATATCTGAAGCTTCAATGCAGACTGCCATCCCCGGCAGTTAACCGCATTGAAGCATTTTGTTTGGGAGGGTAAGATGAAAAATAGAACCAGACTTGTGCTTCCTGTCGTAATCATCGTATTGATATTCGCTGTTTCCTCATGTAACCTGCCCTTCAAGATCGTTCCAAATGAACCGACAACACCTCCGCCGCCGATCACAACTACACCCTCATTTGCCGCTTCGACGCAGCCGCCCGTAGAGCCTGCACAAGCAACACCGACACCGGAAAAAACAGCAGGGCTTGCAGATATCGTGCCTGTCACGGGGTCAGTCTTAACCTGGATCGATTACAGCAACTTTGTGTATGTGCCGGCCGGTGAGTTCACCATGGGAAAGGAAGATATCCGGCCTGATGAATTTAATATTGCACATAAGGTCACTCTGGCCGGATTCTGGATCCACCAGGCTGAAGTGACCAACCAGCAGTTCGCCAGTTGTGTTGAAGCCGGGGTTTGCAGCGCCCCCAATCAAGAACAAGGATACCCATATTGGTATGCACAACCTGACAAAACCAATGATCCGGTAGTGGGCGTAACCTGGTCACAGGCAAAACAGTTTTGCGAATTTATTGAAGCCCGGCTGCCAACAGAAGCCGAATGGGAGAAAACCGCCCGTGGCACCAAGGATGAAGTCTATCCATGGGGAACGGATCAGCCCAATTGCTCACTTTTAAACTTTAACAAATGCCTGAAAACCCCGCAGCCGGATGAAGTCAGGTCTTACATGGCTGGCGCCAGCGATTATAAGGCGCTGGATCTTGCCGGGAATGTATTCGAATGGGTGAATGATTGGTATGGAGAAAACTATTACAGCGAATCACCAGCCTCCAACCCACTCGGGCCGGCAGAAGGGATCTATAAAGTCTATCGCGGCGGAGGATTTCTCTCCAGCGATGTGGATGTTTCAGCAACCTCCCGTTTCTTCACCGAACCGGAGAAACATTCAGCCGACCTTGGTTTTCGCTGTGTTTTGGTTGGTGATCCGACAAAATCCACTACTGAAACGTTTGGCCAACCCTGCAAGGTTTTGGGCAACGTCACTCAACTTGAAACCCAACCCACGTTTACACCCTATCCGTGCGAGCCGGCTTCTGTGGTTGGGTATTGCGAACTCCTCGGCGGAAAAGCCTCTTACGGAGTTGATATCCGGCAAAATGGCTGCATGAATAATAAATTGAATAACATGACGGGTAATTCTCAGCCGCTTAACTGCACTGTCCACCAACTTCAAAGTGGCGGAAATCAATACCTGTGCACCTTCCCTGGAATGGCACAAGGCATCACGGTCGATGTAAGTTATTGCCATTCATACAGTGCACAACCAGTGGCTTTAAAATGCCCTTCAGGATATAAACTTGATCAGACCAGCAAGCTGTGTGAGTTGGAATATTCGAAATTGCCCGGCCCGCCTTGTCCAAAAGGCTACCTGGATGTACCGCCAAATGGCTGTATGCCGATAAATGATCCGAACAATGGAGGCTGCCCGATTGGATATTATTCGGTGGTCAGCCCACTCACATCAGTCTGCATGCCCATTAATGCCTGTCTATTGTCAAATGCACCTGAATCGTGCGTTAATCCCACTTGTGCAGCCGGCGAATTCATTGATTCTGCAAAGGGCTGCTGCGCCTCACCAGACACACCGAATAAATTCTGCTCCGGAAAACTTCTTTATAATGCAGAACAAAATGCCTGCATCGGTTCAGATATGTTTCCTCACGAATGCCCGGTAGTTAAAACCAAAATACCTTATTGTCCGACACTGACGCCAACATCCACCCCAACGCTTGTTCCACAACAAAATTGTTATTGCGACCCGAAGATTTCAACTTTTTGCAGCTTAATCTGTGACTAGTAATTGCATCCTTCCTCATATTTTTACTTGTAAGTGTCAAACAAACTCACAACAAAAAAACAGACTTCAATCGAAGTCTGTTTTTCTGTCTGGGGTGGCTTATGGGGGTCGAACCCACAACCCTCGCATCCATAGTGCGATGGTCTGCTTTCATAGTAAAACAATTTGATTCTAAAATCCAAAATTGTATATTTTTGGTTTATGGTTTCCTTGTTTTTTTTGATAATTATCTCTATACTTATTACGATAATCATAACATGTGGTTATACCGTTACGGCTTCAATACAGGTTGAGTTCTCTTACAACTGATTGTATTGAAGCATATTGTTTTTAGGGAGGCTAGGATGAAGAAGAAATACATATCCATTTTATCTATTGTGTTACTTCTGATAATATTTTCTGCCATTTCGTGCAGGTTTCCTTATAAGATCGTTCCAAATTTACCGTCAACTCTCCCCCCTTCTGAAACGGCGATAGTGCAACTACTAGACACCCTCCAACCTACCGTGGAAATCACAAAGGAGACTCCAATTCCAGAACAAACAACCGCTGTAGAAAAATTAGAACCTGAAGCGGGTTCAGTTTTAACCTGGAACGATTACAGTAATTTTGTTTTTATACCCGGCGGTGAATTCATCATGGGTAAAGATTCTTCCGTCCCTGCAGATTTTTCACCTGCTCATAAAATTTCGTTGGATGGATTCTGGATTCAACAAGCTGAGGTAACCAATCAGCAATACGCGCAATGTGTCTCGGATGGTAAATGCGACCTGCCTGTTCAAGAATCAAAGGTACCATACTGGTATGAAGATGCTTATGATGCCAATCATCCCGTGGTTGGTGTCACGTGGTTTCAAGCAAACCAATATTGTTCTTATATTCATTCGCGATTGCCGACAGAATCTGAATGGGAAATCACTGCCCGTGGGCAAGACGGGAAATCATTTCCATGGGGAGGGGATAAACCAAACTGCAATTACTTAAACTTCAACGGTTGCCTTGAACCAGCCAAACCTTATGACATCAGATCTTTTCCTTTTGGAACCAGTGACTTCGGCGCAATGGATATGGCTGGAAATGTATTTGAATGGGTCAATGATTGGTATGTAAAAGATTATTACTTATCTTCACCTTCGATCAATCCAACTGGTCCGTTGGATGGATGGAAAAAAGTTTATCGTGGTGGAAGCTACAATTCTTCTGAAGAGGAAATTGGTTCGTATTTAAGATTTGCTTTAGAACCAGAAAAACAAACCCCTGATTTAGGTTTTCGCTGTGTTTTACAGGGAGATCCACTGACCGATCCAACGCTAAAAATAGTACAACCTTGTCAAATTATTGGAGTGAACGATCAAAATCAAATTCAACCAACTTCAACGCCTTTTCCTTGCTCACCCGCATCAGTAACCGGTTTTTGCCAACTTTTAAGCGGCAAACCTTCTTATGGTTTGGATATCCGCCAATCAGGATGCCTAGAGAACAAATTATTCTCGATGACAGGAAACTCTCAACCGTTAACATGCACTATCTCACAACTTTCCGACGGTGGAAATAAGTATCTATGTACATTTCCTGGGATGGCACAAGGCATAAAAGTTGATGTGAACTATTGCCACGCGTTTACTCTTCCTTTGGTTAAGATCAGTTGCCCAACTGGATATCAGTTAAACCAAAATTCCAAATTTTGTGAAATTGAAAATGCAAAATTACCGAAACCACCTTGTCCTCAAGGATACTTAGAAGTTCCTTCATATGGTTGTCTACCAATACTTGAAGCAAATACAAGTGTTTGTCCAATCGGTTTCTATTCAATAAATACCACGATTTCATCGGTTTGCATGCCATTAAATAAATGCTTGCTATCCATAGAATCGGATTCTTGCCAAAATGTTAACTGCAATTCCGGGCAAAAATTTGATAGTAACAAAAATTGTTGTATTTCTGTAAATAATCCCAAAAAGACATGTTCCACCAATCTAATTTATAATTTTGACCAAAATGTTTGCCTTGGGAACGAGTTTTATATCAAGAAATGTCCAGTTTCTAATATAAAAATCCCTTATTGCCCCACTTTGACTCCAACCGCTACATCCACCCCATTTCCAAAATCATTATCATGTTCAGATATCACAGATTACGATGTTTGTATTAAAAATGGATGCAATTGGGCTTTTGGCTTTTTTTACTGTTACTAGTTTACAAAAAACAGACTTCTTTATGAAGTCTGTTTTTCTGTCTGGGGTGGCTTATGGGGGTCGAACCCACAACCCTCGCATCCACAGTGCGATGCTCTGCCATTGAGCTAAAGCCACCATGAGCGACAGGATTTTATCACAGGCTGAAGGGTTAGACAAGCATTTGCTTGATTTTTGCCAAAGCGTCTTCTCTTTTCAGGGTTTCCTGCGACCCGTTCTTTAATTCTTTTAGCGTAACCTTGCCGGCCGCGTCTTCATCCGGACCGATGACAACCGCCAGTTCAATGCCAAGACGGTCGGCATATTTGAACTGTTTCTGCAGTTTGGCAGTCTCCGGGTAGCAGATGGTTTTAACGCCGTTTGCACGCAGTTCTGAGG
>DAIEPS010000090.1 GCA_027348305.1 Anaerolineaceae bacterium
TTTGGCAAGAGAAAGAATTGAGACGAATTTCTAATATTATTTGGCCTTTTTTAGGTGGATTACTTCCAATCCTGGTTAATCTTATTTATAACCAAATTGCTTTTGGGGGTATTTTTAACATTGGATATCAATATCTGGTAGATGCGGGTTTTCGTCAAAGCATGTCATCAGGGTTTATGGGGATTGGCCGGCCAAATCTTCACGTCATTTTCTTTCAAACCTTTCATCCAACCCTTGGAATCTTTTGGTTATCACCTGTCTTGCTAATGTCCATTGCGGGTGGAATTTGTATGCTTCGTGACAAACACTACAGGCTAGAATTGTTCCTTGCCTTTTTTTCTTGCGCTGTTTATATAATTGTTAATTCCGGTTACTATATGTGGTGGGGTGGAAATAGTCTGGGTCCGCGTGCAATTATCCCGATGCTTCCTTTCATGTCTATCCCTCTGATCTTTGTGCCGAAAAAGTGGAACCCTGTTATATTAGTTCTAATATTCATATCGGTTTTCCAAATGTTTTTTGCCAGTGCGAGTAATTTTTTAGTGCCAGCAGAAAAAATTGGTTTGATCAATAAAGCCCCCTTTTTTTATGATTCTTACCTCTATGATCATTGCTGGCAACTCTTGAAAAACGGTAAATTCACCTGGAATATCGGGCAGAATTGGTTGGGCTTACAGGGATGGGTTAGCCTGATACCATTATTAGTCACATGGGTTATATTGATTGCAATCCTGTTCTATAAACCAGAATCGAATTCTAATCGAAATAGCAAAGGGTAAATTTATGACTGAACTGGATCCGCGGGTATTGCTGGGAAGTCAGTATTACGTCAATACTGAAGATACGCCTGAACAGATCAAGGCTGGTATTCACGCCATGGGTAAAGCCGGGCTGAAATTGGTGCGCATTTTCCTTCAGTGGACGCATGTGGAACCCCGCCAGGGACGCTGGTATTGGGATCAATATGATGCACTTTTCGATCAGGCTGCCAAGGAGGGCATCGGGGTGATCATTACCCTGACAGCCATCCATCCGCCCGGTTGGATGAAGATCAGCTTCGGACCGCAGGATATCGGTCCGTTGGATGATGAAGCCTTCTGGGAACATGCCGCTAATTACATCAAACAGGTGGCAGCCCGCTACGGCAAACATCCTGCCATGCACTCATGGATCCTCAACAACGAACCCCAGCTCTTTTTGGATCGCGATGATGCGGTCTTAAAGCGTTATCAGCGTTTTATTGATCAGAAATATCACGGCGACATAGAGCAGCTCAACCGCCGCTCCTTCCAGCAGTTGGATTCGTTTGACGAAGTCACCTTCAGTGCCGCGGAAGGCGGGTTCAGCGCCTACACCGGGCGCTTGAACTGGCTCAATTTCATGGTCTTCAGACTGATGGAAGTGCTGTCGCGCATCAAGGAGATCATCGCCGCTACGGGCGACATGCACCCTATGCACGTCAACCCGCACGGACTGGTTAGTGACATGTATTCCCAAGGGCAGTCCATCTGGGCCGAGGGGCGCCTGGTGGATTTCATGGGCTGTTCAGCCCATCCCTCATGGCACTCGACGCGTTTTCTGCCAGACCGCCTGCACCAATCCGTGGCGCTTTTCGCCGACCTGATGCGCGGCGCCACACGAGCCCCGAATAATTATTTCTGGGTGACCGAACTGCAGGGCGGCACCAATATCTATTCCGGCATCACCTACCTTGGGCCCTCCGGCGAGGACTTGCGCTCATGGGTTTGGGAATCCATCGGCGCGGGTGCCAAGGGAACAGTTTTCTGGTGCTTCAACACCCGCGTCTTCGGCTACGAAGCCGGTGAGTGGGGGTTGGTTGACCAACAAGGAAGACCCTCAAGACGTCTCAAGGAGATCTCTGAGATCGCTACGCTGCTCAACAAACATGAAGCTGTTTTTTCAGCGAGCAAACCGGCTCACGCCTCTACTGCGATCCTGTTCAGTGAAGCGAGTTGGATGCTTGGCAATGTGGAAGGACTAACGCAGGACCCTGAAGTCCCACGCAATGTGCTCATGGCCACGGATGCCTTCACCGGCGCCTGGATGGCCTGCGCTGACGCCGGCATCAGCGTGGATGTGATAGACGAAGTGGACCTGCAAAACGGCGCAGCGGCGGAGTATAAAACGCTGATCGTACCTGGCTGTACCGCGCTGGAAGACGCCACACTGCCCGCCCTGCAGACTTATGTTAAAGCCGGCGGCACGCTGCTGGTAGACGGGCTATGCGGTTACAAGACACCCGACGGCTGGCTGCGCGATGTAGCGGCGAATCCGCTCAATGAAGTGTTTAGAGCCTCGGTGGCCGACATCCAGGCCGTACCGGAACTGAAGACCACCATCACCACGGGAATGCTTCACCTGCCGGTCTGGTTTCTCAAGGTGGTACTCGAAGCTGTGAAAGATACCTCCGTGCTGGCGATGCACAATGAAACAGATCCGCGCCCGGCGCTGACATTAGCCAGGTACGGTGAGGGCAAGGCAATCCGCCTGGGGACGGCATTCTTCCAGCATTATTTCCGCCACCCGGACGTGACGGCTTTTTCAAAGCTGCTCAGTCTGCTTCCACAGCCGCAGCAGGCAGTCAAGCTGGGCAATCCATCTTCCCATTTGCGCCTGCGCGCCCTTGACCTGCCGGATGGACAACTTCTGATCCTGCTCAACGCAGGTGAACGCACCACAGCGCATTTACAGGTGGAAGCTCATCAAACACTCGTGCATCTGACGCTGCAGGGCGAGGAGCCTGTAAAGCAGGAAGGCAACCAGGTGCGCGTGCTGATCGAGGCACAGGCTGCTGAAGTATTCAGGCTTGTAAATAGTTAAAAATTAAGCGCCTTCCTTTTTGGGGAGGCGCTTTTTTATGCCTGAATTCTTATTGTTTTGAAGGTAACGACGACGTTGCCGATTCTGCTTGCGCTGCACTGTCAGACTGAGGCGGCAGAATGGTTATATTGACCGAGTATTCTTTTGCGAATCCTTTGACATCCATATCATCTGTAAACTCAGTGTACGGCTTGCTTTTTCCGCTGAGCATGATGGTGTAATCATGGTTGCCGTGGCTTTGATCTTTCATCAAGTTAACCGCGTTCATGATCATCACCAATTCACTAAAAAGTTTTGCCAATTTAGGATCGCTTTGTACCAGTGATTGAACCGCCTCATCATCCAGGGTATAGATGATCGTCCTTTTATCGGGGTCCTGCATGGCCGTGGTCAAACCCTTGATCAGGTCCTGGATGATCTCTTGCGGCGTTCGCAATGTTTTGTGCTGCTTGACCTGTATATCCCTGGAAAGCATCAGATCAAATTGAGTGTATTGCAGCTTTAAGGTCATCGGTTCTGACTTGTTTCCGAACGCGGAAGCATCAAGCCCCAGGGATTCAGCAGACAGGGTGATATCAAACTGGAATTTTTCGAGCTTGAGATTGACATCAATGGACCGGTTTGCCTTCAACGCGAGTGAGTTGTCATCGGATCGATACAACATCTCCGACGATGATTCGGAATAATTCATTTCTGCGAATTGCATAGAAAGTGCAAAGGATAAAAGGCCAGAAATCTCGGTTTTATCTGAAGTGTTGACCTTATTATTTGAGGTGATACGGGGCAATGCGTTCCTTCCAAAAGATGAGCTTTCGATCGGAAGGACAGTTTGTTTGATAGAAGGTTGAATAGTAGATAACATAAAATCACCCGTATCTTTATTGTCGGTGAGTTTATGTGAAAATTGAGGTTTAGTTTATTTCAACCAACTTTTGGTATCGACGACTCGAGTTGATTTAAGACCTGATCTGTTGCAACGACTTGATGACAGACTAAATTTCAGAAGGGTTCAGACTTCCCATCAAGCGGGAACGGGCATTCTCGATGTGTTCGCGCATGGCTGTTTTAACCTGCTCTGAATCCCGTTGGCGGAACAGGGATGCCAATTGGCGGTGCTCTTCCAGGGAGGGAGCGGAGTTGTGGTCTCGCTTCCAGGCGGCAAAGTTGAAACGGGTGGCGATGCGGTGCAGATGCAGCAGGTATTCGCGCAAGTAACGGTTGCCGGTGGCATCGGCCAGCACGCGGTGAAATTCGTAATCCAGCTCGGCCACGCGCACGAAATCTCCTGTTTGTGAGGCCGCGGAACCCTGTTCCACCAGTTCATCCAGCTTGTCCAACTGCGCATCGGATACATGTCTGCAGGCAAGTGCAGCAGCCGGGCCAATGACCATGCTCATGGCGTCCATCACTTCAACGAACTCAAAGATATTTAAGGGTGTGACCACCACCCCGTGGTGCGGAATAATCTGCAGCAGCGATTGTTCCGCCAGGCGTTGAAAGGCTTCCCGCAGGGGAGTGCGCCCCCAGGTGTATTGCTTCATCAGGCTGGCTTCACTGACCGCCAGGCCGGGTTCCAGTTCAAGCGTCAAGATCAGGCGGCGTAGTTCGTCTTCGATGCGGTCGCTTTCGCGGGGTGGATGCTGTTTGGGTTTTGCCATTTGTCCTCCTGATTTCTTGCAGACTACCTAGAAGATCATATGCATATTGTATACCATTTGTATATTGACTTGAAATAGTGTTGGTCGTATATTACAAATATGTCTGAAATGGGTTTGATCTTCGACATCAAGAAATATTCCATCAACGATGGGCCGGGCATCCGCACCACCGTGTTCTTCCAGGGATGTCCGCTGGCCTGTCAATGGTGCCACAACCCCGAAAGCCAGCCGCGTAAGCCTGTTTTGATGTACCGAGCAAACCGTTGTGTGCTTTGCGGCGAGTGTGTTGACGTATGCACACAGCACAGCATCACGATCAACGGAACTGTGAAGACCGACCGTGCCACCTGTGAGGGCTGCGGCACCTGCGCGGAAGTCTGCTTCAACGGTGCACGCGAGCTCTCCGGCTACCAGGCCAGCGTGGATCAGGTGATGTCAGAGGTGCTGCGTGACACGCCATTTTACGAAAGCTCCGGCGGCGGGGTCACTTTCTCCGGTGGTGAGCCGCTCTTGCAGCACCGCTTTCTGTTGGATCTGCTGCACGCATGCCATGAACACGGCCTGCACACGGTGGTGGATACTTCAGGCTTTGCTGCCTGGGATGTGCTCAACAGCCTTCGCGAGTATGTCGACCTGTTCCTGTTTGACTTGAAGCTGATGGATGAGGAACGCCATATAAGGTATGCGGGGGTGTCGAACAAGCTGATCTTGAGCAATCTCAAGCAGCTTGCCGAAACCGGCTCTGCTGTTTACATCCGCATCCCGCTCATCCCGGGTATCAACGATGACGAAGAGAACCTGCGCCGATCGGCCGAGTTCATCCGCGCGCTGCCAAACATCACGGGGGTCGAACTGATGGGTTATCACGACCTGGCGGCGGCCAAATACCAGGCACTCGGGCTGGATTATAGGCTGAAAGAACTAAAGGCGCCTGGCAGTGAGCAGTTGCAAAGTTCCGCGAGCATCCTTGAGCGGGCAGGCCTGCAGGTAAAGATTAGTTGATCGATACGATCATGAGTTATTTAAAAATTGGTTTGTCTTTGAAGCTTGCTAAACATAATGGTAATAATTATTGCCTCACCCCAACCTCTACGCTTCGCGTGTGGGGGCTTACCCCTCTCCATCCCGCGGATGGAGAGGAGCAGGGGAGAGGCCCACAATAAAAGTAATTCTTACAAGACCACAATCAAAACAAATCTTTCCGATAGGTTGTTATGCAAAAGGATTAATAGGTACTGAAGTATTCAGGAGGAACCATGGCTAACACACAAAACCCCAACCTGACCGAACGGGTCAGCCGGTTGAGACAGCAGTCCCTGGATGCGGTCGAATCCCTTTCCAGTGAACGAGCAGAACTGCTGACAGACTTTTACACTCAAAAGTTGGAGATCACGTCAGTGCCGGTGCAGCGCGCGTTGTCTTTTGCCTGGTTGCTCGAACACAAAAGCATTTCCATTGCCGATGGAGAACTTATTGTGGGTGAGAAAGGTGACAGGCCCAAGGCCGCGCCGTCCTTCCCCGAGTTGTGCTGCCACACCCTGCAAGACCTGGATATCTTAAATATGCGTCCCCTGACCTCATTCAAAGTATCCGCTGCAACGCGCAAGGCTTATGAAGAGAAGGTGATCCCCTTCTGGCAGGGCAGATCCATCCGCGACCTACTCTTTGCCGAAATGACACCTGAGTGGAAGGATGCCTACGATGCAGGCATTTTCACCGAGTTCATGGAGCAGCGCGCGCCTGGCCACACGGTGCTGGATGACAAGATCTATCACCATGACATGCTCGATTTTCAAAAGAAGATTGATGCCAGCATCGCCAGACTTGATTTTCTCAATGACCCTGAGGCTTATGATAAACAGGAAGAACTCAAGGCCATGCGCATCGCCGCCGGCGCGCTGATCCGCTTTGCCGGGCGCTACAGCCAATTGGCGCTTGAACTGGCTCAAAAAGAGTCGGACGCGGCCCGCAAGAAAGAGCTTGAAAAGATCGCCGGGGTGTGCGCGCATATCCCTGCGCACGCGCCGCGCGACTTGCATGAGGCGCTGCAATACTACTGGTTCGCACACCTCGGGGTAACCATTGAGCTCAACACCTGGGACTCCTACTGCCCGGGGCGGCTCGATCAGCACCTGCTGCCCTTCTATGAACAAGGGCTTGCGGATGGCACATTGACAAGGGATGAAGCAAAGGAACTGTTGTGTTGTTTTTGGATCAAATTCAACAACCAGCCTGCGCCGCCCAAGGTGGGCGTGACTGCCGCTGAAAGCGGCACTTACACGGATTTTGCCCAGATCAACGTGGGCGGTCTGCGCCCGGATGGGTCTGACGGTGTCAACGAGGTTTCGTATTTACTGCTGGATGTGATCGACGAGATGCGCTTGCTGCAGCCTTCATCATCCATCCAGGTGAGCAAGAAGAATCCCGACCGTTTCATCAAACGGGCGGCAAAGATCATCCGCACCGGGTTCGGACAACCATCCATCTTCAACGCGGACCTGATCGCCCAGGAGTTGATGCGCGCAGGTAAATCACTGGTGGATGCGCGCTGCGGCGGATCCTCAGGCTGCGTGGAAGTCGGCGCCTTCGGTAAGGAAGCGTACATCCTCACTGGCTACTTTAATTTGGTGAAGGTGCTGGAACTCACATTGCACAACGGCCTTGATCCGCGCACCGGCAAGCAACTC
>DAIEPS010000091.1 GCA_027348305.1 Anaerolineaceae bacterium
TATCGCTGTGCTGGATATCATCAGTCCATGCGTGACCTTCCATAATCACGAGAATTCCTTCCACTCATACAGCTTCGGCAAGGAACACGAAGAGCCGTTGCACGAGATCTCTTATGTGCCGGCATTGGAAGAGATCACCGTGGAAGATTTTGAAGAAGGAACCACTCGCGAAGTAATCATGCATGACGGCAGCCAGGTAGTCTTGAAGAAGCTTGAGAACGAATACGATCCACGCGATCGATGGCAGGCATTGCATATGTTAGAAGAGGCACACAGCCATAATTGGCTGGTGACAGGATTGATCTATGTGGATCCGGAAGTGCCGTCACTGTTTGATATTTACAACATCCCTAATACACCGCTCAACCGCACCCCGAACGCCAAACTGCGTCCGTCTCGCGAGGCACTGGATGAGGTGAACAGGTTGATGTTTTAAAAGTGAGAACATAGAGTAGAGAGTAGAGCGCCGAGATCAGAGAATTGAGAACCGAGAACCGAGAACCGAAAACCGAGAACCGTCATTACAACCTCGTGATTTTGTTAAAGGGTTTTACAGCTCTCTGTTCTCTGCTCTCGGTAATCGCTTGTGATATACTCATCAAACCGTATCCTAATGACCAGAACGAAAGGAATTGTATGAAACAAGATTTTCTCGCGGTATCCGATTATTCTCCGAAAGATTTACAAGAGATGCTCGACCTGGCAGTAAGGCTCAAAAAAGAGCATTTTGCCAGCGGAAACCAGCCCCTATTCAAGGGCAAGGTGCTTGGAATGATCTTCCAGAAACCCAGCCTGAGAACCCGTATCAGTTTTGACATGGCCATGCGACATATGGGGGGCGACGCCCTTTATATTTCACCGGCCGAGATCGGGTTGGGTCAGCGAGAGACTGTTCATGACGTTGCCAAAGTCCTTTCAGGTTATGTGGAAGTGATCATGGCGCGCGTGTTTGACCATAAACATGTGCTCGAGTTGGCAAAATATGCTGATGTGCCCGTGATCAACGGCTTAAGCGATTACAACCATCCCTGCCAGGGTATGGCGGATGCGCTCACGATCATTGAGAAATTTGGCAGCCTCAAAGGGCTGAATGTCACATTTGTGGGTGATGGCAACAATGTGGCTGTTTCTTTAATGCATATTTGCGCCAAGCTGGGCGCAAACTTCACAATTGCCAACCCTGAAGGGTACGACATCGTCACCAGGGCTGTGGATGATGCCAGACTCTTCGCCAAGGAAAGCGGCAGCACACTCAACTTTATCCGCGACCCGCACGAAGCAGTTAAAAAAGCCCATGTGATTTATACCGACACATGGACGAGCATGGGTCAGGAAGAAGAGACCGAGAAACGCAAAAAGATCTTCCCTCCCTACCAGGTAAATGCAGGTTTGGTGGCTGAAGCAGATAAAGACGTCATCGTGATGCACTGTCTGCCTGCTCACCGTAACCAGGAATTGACTGATGAAGTGGCTGACGGCCCGCATTCTGTCATTTTCCCACAGGCGCACAACCGCCTGCACGCCCAAAAAGCTGTCTTATATAAATTACTGGTAGGATAAGAAAATGAAAACTTCCGAATTCATCGAGATTGAAGAGAAATTCGGGGCACATAATTACCATCCCCTGGATGTGGTCATCACCGGTGGAAAAGGTGTTTGGGTTACGGATGTTGAGGGAAACAAATACCTCGACTTCCTAAGTTCCTATTCCGCCTTGAATCAGGGCCATGTGCACCCCAAAATCCTTAAAGCATTGGTCGATCAGGCTAAAAAAATAACGCTCACTTCACGCGCATTTCGAAACGACCAGCTTCCATTCTTCTACAAAGAACTGGCTGAAATGACCGGCTACGAGATGTCTTTACCCATGAACAGCGGTGCTGAAGCAGTTGAAACCGCACTCAAACTGGCCCGCAAGTGGGGTTACCAGGTCAAGGGTATCAAACGGCATCAGGCAGAGATCATCGTCGCGGACGGCAACTTCCACGGCCGGACGATCTCGATCGTGTCATTCTCGAGTGAACCGCATTACAAGGATGATTTCGGTCCGTTCACACCCGGATTCATCTCAGTGCCTTATGGAGATGTAAAAGCAGTTGAAAAAGCCATTACCAAGAACACGGCGGCCGTGATGCTTGAGCCGATCCAGGGAGAAGGTGGCGTGCTGATCCCGCCAGCCGGATACCTGGCAGAAGTTAAGAAGATCTGCGAGGCGCACAACGTGCTCTTCATGGCGGATGAGATCCAAACCGGACTGGGACGCACAGGCAAACTCTTCGCCAGCATGCATGACGGCGTAAGGCCTGATGTCACCATCATCGGCAAAGCGCTGGGCGGCGGGTTCTACCCGGTTTCCGCGGTTCTGGCCGATAAAGCCATCCTGGGGTTGTTCACCCCCGGTGAACACGGATCTACTTTTGGTGGCAACCCGCTGGGTGCTGCTGTGGCCAGAGCTGCGATGCAGGTCATCCGTGAGGAAAAGCTGGTCGAGAACGCTGCAGCCATGGGTGAATACTTCATGAGCGAACTGCGCAAGATCAAAAGTGCACATATCAAGGAAATTCGCGGCAAGGGTCTTCTGATCGGTGTGGAGCTCATCCCAGAAGCGAAGGGTGCCCGCAGGTTCTGCGAAGCACTCAAAGACAAGGGAATTCTGGCAAAAGAGACACACGACAACGTGATCCGTTTTGCACCGCCGTTGGTGATCGACAAGAAAACGATCGATTGGGCACTGCCACGCATCAAAGAAGTATTGATGATGGCGTAGAATGTCAAAATAACTCCCGGGGTCTGGCTTAAGACCCCGGGAGTTTGCATGTATTATTTAATCAATTTCAAATAGCAATCACAGACACCGGGAATCTTAAAAATCAGATGCCCGGTGTTACATAACTTTTTAATACCTTCTTCATTTTCAATCCTTTAAAATAAGTTACAATCGATTCATATTAACCAGGTAGAAGGAAGCCAATATGCGTTTTGCAAAAATCGTCTGCACGCTCGGACCGAGTTCTTCGGATTGTGATGTCATTGCCAAACTTATTGAAGCCGGGATGGATGTGGCCAGGCTTAATTTCTCTCATGGAACTCACGAATCTCACGGTGCTTTGATCAAGGTCATCCGCGATTGCTCAAAGGATTTAAATCGACCGGTTGCCATCCTTCAGGACTTGCAGGGACCCAAACTTCGAGTTGGAAATCTTCCACCCGAAGGCGTAACACTGGTAGCTGGTCAAACCCTAAACCTGTATACGGTTGGGTTTGGCAAGGAAGATTTTACCGGTGAGACGAAATCTTTGCCGCTGGATGTGCCCAACCTGGCCAGAGGCGTCAAAGCGGGCAACCGCATTTTGTTGGATGACGGCCGGCTTGAATTACAGGTTACCGATATCCAGGGCGAGACTGTGGTGACAAAAGTGATCACCGGCGGCGTATTGACCTCTCATAAGGGGGTCAATCTACCCGGCGCTCACCTGGGAATCCCGAGTTTCACTGAAAAAGACAGGGCTGACCTGGAATTTGGCCTTGCCAATGATGTTGATTATGTGGCCATTTCGTTTGTCGAGACAGCTCAAGACATTGAAACTGTGCGTGAAGCAATGAAGCAGATGAACCCTGCGCGCGCCAATACGCCGATCATTGCCAAGCTGGAACGACCGGAAGCAGTCAAAAACCTTCACGATATCATCCACGTGACGGATGGTGTGATGGTGGCACGCGGTGATCTGGGTGTCGAAACTTCGCCGGCACTGGTTCCAAGTTTTCAAAAAGAGATCATCAGAACGGCCAACAGGCATGCCAAGGTGGTGATCACTGCCACCCAGATGCTGGAATCCATGATCCACAACCCGCGGCCGACACGCGCGGAGGCTTCTGACGTAGCCAATGCCATTTTTGACGGCACGGATGCAGTGATGCTTTCAGGCGAGACTGCCAACGGCGACTATCCAGTGGAGACTGTCAAGATGATGGACTCTATCGTCCGTGAAGCCGAAAAACATAATAAAGAATGGGGACATGCCGAAGAGTTCCCCAAGGATGCCATCAAGGGATATGCTTTGAGATTGTGTGCTGCCGCGCGTGAACTGGCTCAAGATCGAGAGGTCTCAAACGTGGCAGTATTCACCCAAAGTGGAAAAACCGCTTTGTTGATGTCAAAGATCAGACCACATGTGGCGATCCTGGCACTTTCGCCTGAAGAGCGTACTCTAAAAATGGTCAACCTTTACTGGGGTGTCATTCCAATGGCCACACCTTATGTCAATACGCTTGAAGAAATGGTTCACAATGTGGATGCAGCCTTGCTTGAGGAAAAACGGGTCAAAGGCGGAGATCAAATTGTTTTAATCTCGGGTTTTCCGGTGGGTTCAATGCATCTGCCCAACCTGGCGCTGCTGCATGCTATTGGCGAAGAAATTTAGTAAAAAAATTATCCAATTTTTTGATTATTTTCGATTTAATTAGGGAGGTTGTGGTGTTTAAAACCTTAATATCAACACAGGAACTTGCTGACCATCTCAATGACACTGATTGGGTGCTGATCGACTGCCGATTTGACCTGGCGGACAAGGAATGGGGAGAAGAAGAATATTCTCATCTGCACATCCCCGGGGCGGTGTATGCACATCTTGAAAAAGACATCTGCGGACCGATCACGCCGACTTCCGGAAGGCATCCGCTGCCGGATGGAAAGGTATTTATTGCGGCCATGCAGCGTCTGGGAGTCAACAATAACAGCCAGGTGGTAGTGTATGATGCCACGGGCGGCGGCATGGCCGGACGCCTTTGGTGGCAGTTGAAATTCTACGGACACGAAGCAGTAGCCCTGCTGAACGGCGGGCTGCCGAAATGGCTTACCGAAGGACGGGATACTGTCGGGGGGATCGAAACGAACCCGATGGGTGACTTCACTGGCACGCCTGATGAAAGCATGATCATCAGCACCGAAGAGATGAAAACCTTGATGGGTTCCAAGAAACACGCAATTATTGACGCACGCGCTCCGGAACGCTTCAGGGGTGAAGTGGAACCGATCGATGTAGTGGCGGGGAGTATCCCCGGCGCGCTGAACCGTTTCTACAGCGACAACCTGGACAAGAACGGCCAGTTCTTGCCCGCTGAAAGCCTCAAAACGGCGTTTGAAGCGCTTTTAGGCAGTCTCAAGCCCCAGGAAGCCGTGGCCTACTGTGGATCAGGCACCACAGCCTGCCACAACCTGGTGGCCATGGCGTATGCCGGTTTGCCCATGCCGAGATTGTATGTCGGTTCCTGGTCAGAGTGGATCAGGAATCCTAACAACCCGGTGGGCAAAGGGTAAGCTTTTTTGGTTTGCAAAGGGGAAAGATGAAACCGATCATTATTCCGTTAAGTATGTCCAGCAAATACTTGATCCCATGCAGTGACGGCTACCTGCAGGTGGATACCGGCTACGAGCTGGATTATCCGGTTTACCGAAAGCAACTCGCAAAAGCAGGTATTAAGCTCAACGAGATTAAATACCTATTCTTAACACATCATCACGATGACCATGCGGGTTTTCTGAATGAACTCACACGCGATGCCGATATCACGATCATTGCCCACGAACAGGCAAATGAGTTGCTGAAAACCGGCAAGAATGACAAGTCGCACGGCGGCGGATACGTCAATGGGGTGATCAACTTCGTGGCCGGCATCAAGATGCGTTTCGATCCGCGCTGGACGCTGTCTTTTCCGCCATTTAACTTGCGCGAGAAGGACAGTTTGGTTTCCGCGGTTGACGACCAACTGCTGCGGAAGATCGGGATCGAAGGCAGAATATTAACGACACCGGGGCACTGCGTGGACCATATCGCCATCGTCCTCGATAACGGAGACGTTTTTTGCGGCGATGCGGCGGCCAGTTTTCTGCTGGCGCTCGGTACGCGCTACTGCACGGTGTTCATGACCAACATGGAAGACGCTTACCGCAGTTGGCAGAAGATGCTGGATGCAAGGGCAAAGGTGATCTATCCAGGCCATGGAAAAGCATTTTCAGCGGAGAAGTTGAAGGAAAACATGGGGAAGGTCAAGACAGAAAATCTGGTTCGATTCTTTTAAAAATGTCTAAAATATATTTAGTTAATTGTTGAAAAAGTTATACGTGAGGCAAATAATGAGAACTAGTATCGAACTTGATGATAAGTTGGTAGCTAAGGCGCAACAATTAACCGGAATTAAAACCAAACGGGAACTGATTGATACGGCTTTGCATACACTGGTCCGGTTGAATGAACAATCTTCGGTTAAATCTCTTTGCGGCAAGTTATCTTGGGAGGGGAATTTGGATGAATCTAAAATTGGGCAGGCACATTGTCAAAGTTGAAAACATAGTTAGGAAGGATTTTGTATATACAATGATTATGACGAGTTTGAGAGCTATTTGGGATTGAGCGTGGACAATCTATAAAAATGGTGGGTTCTGCACCTCACGCTCACCATTCACTTCGCTCGGGTGCGCCAAGATCGCTTCGCTCTCCCTCAAAGAACGAGGGTCATGAGGGGCGCAAAGGACGCCAGAACGAAACCATCAAATTACTAGATAATGCATTATTCATAAAAGGTTTGTTGAATTGATACAAAACCATGGTGGGGATTCCTCCTTCGGAGGACTTTGTGCTTCACCCTGACAGGAGTAATTTACATGATGGACGTGAACCTCTGTTTATATTTTCTATTTACTTAGTTATTTATGCAGGGTTCGCAATGACGGTTTTACTTTTTGCTCTTTTTCAACGCAGAATTAACCATCATATCCATGATTGGATAAAGCAGGCGGCCAACAAAGTGGTGCAGGAAGTACATCATTTTGCCTTCGCTACCGGGCAGTACGATATATTGCTTTCTGGCGACGGCTTTGAGGGTTTCAATGGCGACAAAATTGGGTTCCATGAGTTTGGCTGAACCGGCAATCTCTTTGGTAACGGCAGGCTTGAACTGGCTCTCGTAGGTGAGTTGGGGGGTATCCGTATCGGGGGGGAAGACGACAGAAACCTGGATGCCATCGGGTTTGAGTTCGGAGCGCAAGGCGTCTGACAAGCCGCTGAC
>DAIEPS010000092.1 GCA_027348305.1 Anaerolineaceae bacterium
TGCAGATAACCTGAATAAGGTGGCAAAAGCCAAAGGCGAGAAGGTCGAAGACCTGACCGTCGTCGTTTTGGACCGTCCGCGGCACGAAAAACTGATCAGTGAAATTCGCCTGGCTGGGGCGCGCATCAAATTGATCCCCGATGGCGACATTGCCGGCGCCATCATGAGCGCCATGCCCGAAACGAACATTGATCTGCTGATGGGCATAGGCGGAACGCCGGAAGGCGTCATTGCGGCAGCCGCCATGCGCTGCCTGGGCGGCACGATCATGGGTAAACTGCATGTACACCGCCAAAATGAGATTGACCAGGCTAATGAACTCGGCCTGGATCTTCACAAGCCCATTCTGATGGATGACCTGATTTCATCTGAAGACGTATTCTTTGCCGCCACCGGCATCACCACCGGCGACCTGCTGGATGGCGTTTCATATTTTCCAAACGGCGCAAAAACCGACAGCCTGGTCATGCGCGGATTAACTGGTACGACCAGGCGCATCACGGCAACGCACCGCTTGAACAAACTCTCTGAAATCAGCACGATCCCTTATTAACCAAAAAGAGCACCGGTTCACACCGGTGCTCCCAATTTCAACGAGTAAATTACTTGATCTCGTAGGTCATGCTGGCGCTGGCGCTGATGACCAATTGTCCGGCTGAGATGGGCACATTGGTCGCCGCGGACATGCTTCCGCCCTTGGCATCATACATAGGGGTGGGAACATTGTTGGTGTAAGCACTCACGTATTGCAGATCACCCAACTTGACACCAGATGCTTTGGCAATGGATTCGGCTTCGGCTTTGGCATTGGTAATGGCCAGATCACGAGCCTGAGCCATGGCAGTTGCCTTATCTTGCACATCAAAGGAAATACTGTTGATGGTGTTGGCGCCAGATTTCACGACTGCGTCTAAAAGGCTGCCGAGTTTGGTCAGATCACGCACGGTGATGTAAACAGTATTCTCAACCACGAAGTAGCTGCGTGAGACGGTTCCATCGGGGGCATAATCCTGCATGGGATAGACATTGAAACTGGTGGTTTGAATGTCTTTAGCTTCAACTCCCTGGTCTTTGAGGGCTTTAGCGACAGCATTTGCCTGGGTATTGTTCTTATTAAGCGCGTCAGAGACATTATCTGCGTTAGATTTCACACCCACATAGATATAAGCGACATCCGGCACAAGATAGACTTCACCGGTTCCTGAAGAACTCAAGGTGCGTACAACAGGTGGGTTGCCAACTGCTGCAGGAGTAGTGCTGCACGCAACCAGGGACCCGATGACGACTAAACTTGCAAGTACAACAAAAAAGTTACGTTTCATTTTAATTCTCCTTTTTATTTAACTCTACAGGTTAGACGTTTGAATTGCATAAAAGTTCCCGAATAATAAATAATTTTTTGTTTGTAAAAATCATTCCCTCAATTACATACTGGTAGGGGTTCGTTGCAACGAACCCCTACCCGCAATAATTAATAACAAAAAAGGGACACGGCGCACCGTGTCCCTGCAAGATACGATCAAATTTGATTATTCTATTTCTTCGATCACAATGCTGCCAATGGCAAGGTCAACCTGGATGGTAATCTTGTCAGCCCCCGCTTTGGCTTCAGGTGAGCGAATGGTATCATGATCGCGCACATAGCCTTCTGGAATGCTGGACCCCACAATCGCTTTGTCGGTCTTGATGACTACTTCAGCGCCTGCAGGCACGCGGATGACCAACTCGCCGATTGCGCCGCTTACCGTGGCTTCAATATCCATGCCGGAGGGCAGGGTCAGGATGGTTTGTCCGACACCCATTTCAGTGGCAATATCATTCACCTTTGTGCCTGTCAGATCAACTCGCATCTGGCCGACGCCCATTTCAGTGCTTAACTGCATGGGAATATCCGAGTTGAGATCAAAGATCCAGGGGCTCATGTTCGTGTTGACCGGAATGATCACCACGCCATTGCCTTCGAGGGTGAGAGAGCTTTTTCCGTTGACCGGCGCAGAATAATGCGGTTCCAATGACATTTCTTTGGGCAAGCCGGCCGAGCCGCTGACCAACATATCTTTGTCTGCCCCGCCTGAAAGCTTCATCTCGCCCACTGCCATGGCAAAGCGGATATCCGATGAAGTGGCTTTGTCAAGTTTTTGTTCGAAATCCACCGATTTCATCCCAACACTGAACATGGGAGAAAGGGTTGCCAGCCAGATAATGCCGCCGACCAGCATCAGTCCGATCACAACTCTGAATAAATTGCTCCAGATAGAACCACGGTGACCGAAGATCACATCCAAACCGATGGCCACCAACAAGATCGGCCAGAGTCTCAGGAACAGAGCGAATCCGCTGTAGCTGAGATAATGCAGGTTTCCAAGCAGCATGACTGTGCCAAGGCCCAGCAGCACCAGGGGACCCACCCAGCCATCACGTTTGTAAAGACCATCCAGACCAGCGATGATCAAGATCGCGGGCCAATATTGAAGCAGGTTTTCCCAGAGCGTGCCTGATACTGTTCCGATATTGATCAAGAAGATGAACACACCCAGGGCAACCAAAAGCAACGGAAAGAATAAACTTCCGGGTTTCTTATCCTTGTTCTCGTCCATTTTTAATCCTTTTTGGTCGCTCTAATCAACAAAGCGATGCCTGCCAGCAAGATCAACCCAGCCCAGAGGATGCCGCTGTCGAGCCAGCTCAGCCAGGAGATATTCAATTGCTTGAGCAAGAAGAATCCGCCGGCCAAGACAAGCGCAATGCCGATATAGCGGGCAGTGTTCTGGTTGGGTTGTTTGACTGCACTGATAAAATCATCGCGCACCATTTCAGCCCGTTCCTTGATATCTTCCCCGTCAAAACGTTCGGGGTGAGTATCGGTGTAGACATGATCCTCAAGCGGGATCACGATCCACATGATCAGATAGATCACGGGGCCAAAACCGCCGAGCAAGGTAAGCACCACAAAAAAGAGCCGGGTAATGGTGAGGTCAATATTGAGATACTTTGCCAAGCCGCCGCAAACACCGCCCAACATGCGATCTGTTTGACTGCGATACAGTTTATTTGTCATGGCAAACCTCTAATCTTTCTTCATGAAAGAACGAACCACCAGGTAAACACCAACAGCCACAAATGCGATCGCCCAAATCCAACCAAAGACAGAATTCACAAGGGCGCCGGAACCGATCAGGATCAAAGTTCCAAGGACGAAGCAGACTGCGGCCGGAATCCAGGGCCATTTTTCATGCCTAAGGTCTGTCAGCAGCCCAAGAGCAGCGAAAGTCGCACCGATGCCGAGGAAGAAGATACCGCCTTGCAGCATGCCGTGTCCATTTTGGATTCCAGCCACCAAAGCAATGGTACCCACTGCTCCGGCAGGGATGACTGCCCACCAATTGGAGGGTTTGAGCAGATAGACGCCTACAAATCCAAGAGCAATTGCACCCAGGAACAAGCTGCCGCCAAATTTATCGGTGAAATGTGGAGCCAGGTCGCCAAGGGCGATCAAAGCAGCCAGACCCACCAGCGTGCTGCCGGGGATCAAAGCCCACCAATGTTCTTTGTTTTGCAAAACCACGTAAAGGAAAACCATGCCGCCGGCCAGGAAGAACATGGACACAAATAATCCGCCGATGGGAAGGTGGAAGATCTGCTGTACCAGGAAAACCAAGCCAGCCAAAACCAACAAACTGCCAAACAACGCCTGCTTTGATAAATTTTTCATCTCTAAATACTCCAATTAATTGATGTCGACGGAACCCACTCCGCCTTCGTATGATATTTCCACTTTGTTGAGCGCCGTATTGTAATCAGCGGATTGATAGGTGTGTCCATTCTGAGGAAAGCGGTTGGTATCCACTTTGATACCGGAGAGTCCGCTTGATTCGCGGATGGAAGCTGCCACACCCTGGGGGATATGCAGTTTCACATCAGCCGCACCAGATTTGATCACCACACGGGTAAACTCGACGTTCTGGGGCAGCTTGACATCTGTTGAACTGGCACCAGTCTCGATGTTTAGGGAGGTCACCTTGAGGTCGGTCAGGTCAAGCCTGGCTTCACAAGCACCTGAATGGACGAGCAATTGCAGCGGGATCTCGTTGGTCAGGTAGACATTCCAATTGAAGCCTTGCTGCCCGGCTGCCCAAACGCCGGGGAAAATAAAGTCAGCTGGTGTGTTGATCTTCAAGAAAGCCTTGCCGTTGGCACGATGCAGTTCTTCGGTGATGCCGCCGGTGAAAGAACCACTCAATAGTTCCTGCGGTTTTGCCCCGGCACCGATCACCAGACGCCCAGCGCCGTAATTCAAGTGGATCTCGGCTTCGGTGTCGTTCACCATTGGGATGGATCGTTCAACTGATTCAAGCGTGCCTTTTGACAAATAGGGTCCGAGCAAGAACCAGACGCCCAGGAGTACCAGAATAAGTGGCCAGAAATAGCGCCAGACACGGTGGTCTACTACACCAAGGTTAATTCCCAACAATACAACGCCCAACAAGACAATCGCCGTGCCAAAGAATAATGCCGATCGTTTCATTTTTTCTCCTCGAACTTGCAATTACGACTTATGCGAACGGGTCAGGGTGCGCAATCCGATCAAAATGCCGGCTGCGATCAATAATAGAGGCCAATAAACACCTAAAGATTTGAAGGCGCCAAAGAAAGCACCAAAGATGATGAACATCACCAGGCTGGTACCGATGGTATCCAACGCGGACCCGAGTGAATACCGGTCGCGGGCGCCTAATAAATGAGCCAGGAGCATGCCAATGCCAGAAAAGCCGGGGATCAATGCCCACATATAAGCCCAACTGCCCCAGTTACCGGTCAGGTTTTGATAATAAAGGATTCCGCCGATGCCGCCCACGATCACGGCAGGCACAGCCATATCAGGCGCGCCGACGATCAAGCCGAGCACCAACAACGCGGCAGCCACTGCCAGAATAATGACCGGCCAGGAATAGCTGATATTCAGCCACTGGTTGAATTGGGGAACCATGTTGGCCAGAATAAAATAGACACCCACCAGAACGAGGATGACGCCTACGGCCAAACTGGAACGCTGTGAACGATTCATAATTACCTCCGATAAAAGATCAAGTTTATTTAGACAATATACGGATGGTAATTATTAAAGTTGCATTAACAAATAATATCGCTATTGACTTTTGAAATTAATCGAATACAATAAGACAAATTAAGTCTGAAATATTGGAGTAACAAATGAAACTAAATTGCTTGTGTAAAAGGCGGGGAACGATCTAACACCGCCAGAGCTAAATCTCACGGTCAACTTATCTGGCGGCGGTAGACGTCCTCGCATAATTTTTTGTGCAGCGCTCTCCGTCGCTTTTGATTTAAGTTGGCCGTTTTTTATTTAACAAGGATATTAAAATGAAAATCGCAAATGATGTCACTGAACTGATCGGCAATACTCCTCTCGTCAAATTAAACCGTCTCAGCAAAGACAGTGTCGCCACAGTTGCAGCCAAACTGGAATACTTCAACCCCTCACACAGTGTGAAAGACCGCATCGGGGTTTCAATGATCAACGCCGGAGAAAAAGCCGGCCTGATCACCAAAGATACTGTTCTGGTTGAACCCACCAGCGGGAACACAGGCATCGCGTTGGCTTTCGTGGCCGCCGCACGCGGATACAAGCTGATACTCGTCATGCCGGATACGATGAGCAAAGAACGCCGCATGCTTCTGCGTGCCTATGGTGCGGAATTGATCCTTACACCGGGCAGCGAAGGCATGCCGGGTGCCATCCGCAAAGCGGAAGAGATCGCCGCCAGCGACAAAAAGTATTTCATGCCGCAGCAGTTCAAGAACGCGGCCAACCCCGAAATACACCGCAAAACCACTGCTGAAGAGATCTGGCGCGACACAGACGGCAAAGTGGATATCGTGGTGGCAGGCATAGGAACCGGCGGCACCATCACCGGTGTAGGCGAAGTGTTGAAATCCCGCAAGCCGGGTGTGAAGATGGTCGCTGTCGAACCGGATGCCTCACCCGTACTCTCAGGCGGCGTGAAAGGTCCGCATGCCATCCAGGGTCTCGGCGCCGGCTTCGTGCCCGATGTGCTGAACACTAAGATCTATGATGAGATCGTCAGGGTCACAAATGACAACGCACTGCAGACCGCGCGCGAGATGGCCACTCGCGAGGGGCTGCTGGTAGGCATCAGTGCTGGCGCAGCCACCTGGGCAGCCTTGCAAGTCGCAGCCAGACCAGAGAATAAGGGCAAGCTGATTGTGGTGATCATCCCTGACTTCGGAGAACGCTACCTCAGCACTGCACTATTTGCCAGCCTGGCAGACTAGGGACGCATCCTATGGAGGGAACTGTGTCTTACTCACTTTTTCGCTATATCCGCGAAGACATCCGCTCGGTCTTTGAACGCGACCCGGCGGCACGATCGACGCTTGAATTATTCCTGGCCTATCCCGGTCTGCAAGCCGTGTGGGCACACCGCACCGAACACTGGATGTGGATCCACGGCCTCAAACTGCTGGCCCGCTGGTTCTCACAAATAACGCGTTTCTGGACAGGCATCGAGATCCACCCCGGCGCTCAGATCGGACACAGCTTCTTTATTGATCACGGCATGGGGGTTGTGATCGGTGAGACTGCCGAGATCGGTGACAGGGTGACCCTTTATCACGGTGTGACCCTGGGCGGCACAAGCCTGCAGAAGGGAAAACGCCACCCCACGCTCGAAGATGATGTGGTGGTAGGCGCCGGCGCCAAGATATTGGGGAATATTGTGATCGGCTCGCACAGCCGCATCGGCGCCAACGCGGTGGTCGTCAAACCCGTGCCCCCCAACTCGGTGGTGGTGGGCGTACCCGGCCAGGTGGTCAGCCGCAGCCAGCCCGCTGCCAGCGGCCCCGACCTTGAACACGGCCGCCTGCCGGATACCATAGGTGATTCGGTGGCCTCCCTGATGTCAAGGCTCGAGGCAGTGGAATCAAGGCTGAAGACTCTTGATAAACACAAACACGATGAACAGCTTGAGCACATCACGGTGCATAACCCCACG
>DAIEPS010000093.1 GCA_027348305.1 Anaerolineaceae bacterium
CGTGACCATCCCTGGCATGGTATGTTACGGCACCTTATACGATCCAGAAGGCAACCGGCTTCAGTTTGCTTCAAACGTTTCAGGCTAAATAAAAGAGTTCCGAATTTTGAATTCGGAACTCTGCTTATTACTTGAAGAAAAATCTTTTTCGATCAAGGCGTTGACAATTTACCTGGTGTTCTAATGGTTCACCTAGATATTAACGCAAACACCCCCCAGCCCAGGTATTCACGCGTATAAGTCACGTAACGTTCAGGCTCTGAGGTCAATTGAGCTCGAACCTCTTTCGCAAACTCATCTCCTGGATTGGCTTCAAGCCATCGGCGCATGGTGAGCCATTTGGCCGCCTCGTATCTATCCCAGTCATCCTGGTTCGAATGGATCATCTCAACAACATCATAGCCCAGGCGACCAAAAGACGCGAGAAGCTCTGGAAGCATAAGAAAGTCAGAGATGGCGTTGGCAAGACATGCCCTGGCAGCATCTTCTGTCGGTGGCAACTGCCGCCAGTAGGGCTCACCGATGAGGATGATCCCTCCGGGGCGCAGACTCTTCGCCAGAAGTTCAATAGTGCCTGCGATTCCCCCGCCGATCCAGGCGGCACCGACGCAGGCCGCCACGCTGACCTTTTCCTCAGAGACAAAACCAGAAGCATCGTCATGGATGAATTTGACCTGTCCGGCGACATCAAGTTCTTCGGCACGTTTTTTCGCTTGCTTGGTGAATAACTGACTCATGTCGACACCGATCCCGGTTATGCCGTGATCGCGTGCCCAGGTGCACAACATCTCTCCCGAACCACTGCCGAGATCAAGCACGAGATCCCCTGGTTCAAGGCGCAGTGCCGCACCCAAAGTGGCAAGCTTTTCGGCTGATATCGGGTCGTGGATTCGGTGAGCACTCTCAGTAATGTTGAATATCCGCGGTATATCCATTTTGGAAGACCTCCTTTTGAGTTAATAGATACTATTACCGCCCGACGACATGCATCGGTAATTAAATGAATTGGTTTGTCATTTTAAGCACCACGGCCGGATTTTTCAGCCGACCGTGGGTAAGTTTTAGTTAAGAATAGTAGATTTACGGAATTCCCAACCGCACCATCCACACACCGGCAGGCTCTTCGGTAACTTTTGAATATGCTCCCGTAAAATGGATCCAGGAGTTGCCCGGCTGAAGTTGGAACGGATTTCCGTTGGCATCAACGAAGGTGATCGGGGTATCCCAACCGCTTTTAAAGTAAACGTCATAAAGCATGCCGTCGCGGCAGATCAACGCACGACCTTTGGTGGCAACAAGATCATATTGGTGGATTGTATCAGTATCGCCGTTGAGGACATTTAATTTGGTGATGATCGTGATCACATTGGATGTGGCCAATTGTTCGCCTGTGTTTCGGTCGATCAACGGGATCATCCTGGAATTACCGTTGGCATCCACTTCATCGATCCAATGCATATATTTCTTGGTCGCAGGATCGTAGATCCACTGCTGGTTGATATTTTTGCCGAAATGCATGGTGAATTGCGTGGCGGGCACACCTCCAGCGGGAGGAACCGTCGCAAAAGCCATACCGTCCAGGTTGGGCTTGGAGTTGGTTGCATAGCTTTTCGAGGCATAATAGGCTGTCATTTGTTCAGTGTTGCCAAAAACGCTGGTTTCTATATTTCGTCCATCGTCGCAAATGGCTTTAAAAGTATCGCTGCAATGCTCAGTGTTGACCGCCCGGCCGCCCAGGCTTCCGGTGATCGTCTCAAGTTCGGTTTTTCCGTCTGCCAACCTAACCGTGTTGTCTGCTGATATGAAACCAAGAATACCCTGGTACATCAACGTCAATGGGATATCTGCCAAACGACCCGAGCGCATGGTGCCAACATTACTGTCGTTCTTGCCGTAATAGAGCGCCAAAAAGCGGTCTAGGCCGTTGCCGATGTAATAATCAAATACAATGTCCGCATTGGTCAACCCTGCATGCGGACGTCCCGCCGCCTGGTCGGCAACCTTCATTAAAACTGGCCGTCGGTCAAGGATCTTGGGGTCGGACACTTCCAATCCGGTCAGCGGATTTACATTCTGCGGGAAGTCGGTCGGGCCGTAGACTACGGTCACAGGGGTTGGGGTGATCGTTGGGGTGGGTGTGCTGGTGGAGGTTGGCAGCGGTGTGAACGTGGGTGCAGCGGTTAGTGTTAACGCCACAGCGCCTTGCATGGTTTTCTCGACGGTTACAGGGTCTGGAGTCGCGGTCTGGCAGGCGCTCAAACCGAGGGTGACCAGGAAGAGTACTGTAACAATTTTTTGTGAAAGATGTTTTGGCATGAATATGCTCCTGTTTCCTCAAGCGTATAAAGTATCGACGCTTTCAGGATTATACACTCAAAAAAGCATCAACCGTCAAGGGATAAAAAAGCCAGGGAGGCAAAACTCCCTGGCTGCATACAAGTCTTTTTGATCAGCGGTTTACTGAAAAGGTCAGATAATTCGAAGAGGCTGATCCGCTGTCGAAGATCAACCCTGTCGGCGCCCCAATGGTGCCTAGCAGCAATCTCGAAACTCCCGCATTTTGTGAAACAACCAGGTAGCGGTTGGCATCGATCCATTTGATCTGTCCGGCATTGGTGTAGTCTGAGATCGCAGCAGGGGCTGCGCCCACCTGGCCAATATACGGAGTGTTGGTGTTGCCGCTGCCGATGGCGTAAAAGAAGTGAGAATTATCAGGCGACCAAACCGGCACTTCATTAAACCCGCCGTTGGCATATGCGACACTCGCCGTACCGTCAAAATAACCAACGTTGAGAGTATAGGCGTTATCCGCCGGTGCTCCGAACTGGGTAAAGTAGAGGAACTTGTTCAGATCAGGCGAAAAAGCGATCGAACCGCCTGTCATGGTGGGCAGCACCGCCTGGAAACTGATCTCGCCCGACATGCCGTCGGCTGCGAAACGATAAATGCTTGAGTTGCCCGGCACGGCATCCCACGGGTTGGCAGGCGGAACGCCCGCCACCAGGTTCAAACTATCCGCAGACCAGACGGGTGAAGCCACCCAGGCATATTCTGATGCGGTGTTGACGAAATCATAATGGATTGTATTCTGCTTGAGTACACTCCCGTCATCATTGTACATATCCACCTGGGTGGGCAGTGTCACCGCAATTTTTGAAGCATCCGGTGAATAGAAGAATTTCCATGATTCTGATCCGGTGTTGAGCAAAGTGGTTAATACGCTTGTGTCCGCATTGATCAGGTATAGGTTCTGTCCAAAAGCCAGGCCTGGCCCTTCAAACAGGGTACGCGTATTCATGGCCAGAACGTGGCTGTTGGGCACCCAGGCGATCTGCCCTGCTTCTGAACCGATCGATCCATCAGGCCTTGGAAGCGCATTGATCGCGGCAGCGTCGAGCAGGGTGCGCCGGTTGCTGCCGTCAGCATTGATCACTTCAAGTGAAACAAACTGGTAATCTGTATAGCGCGTGAAAGCGATCATGGTTCCGTCAGGTGAGACATAACTGCAGCAGATACCGCTGGGCCCGACCAATTGAACCGCGGATCCCATGCCCTCAGCCCAGGTGTAGAGACTGCCGTCCGGCGCGGCAAAACTTACCCGCAGCGGCGCGGCCTCAACCACCGGCGGCAGCGTGGGCAGCGCCTCACCAGGGGTCGCTGTCAGATCATGAGGGATGGCAGTGATGACACTTTCAGCAGTGCCAGCCAGTGCGTTAACCGTCCCGGCCACGGCCGTTGCCGCGTTATCGATGGAAGTGCCGCCCGGGATGGAGATACCGCAAGCCAGGCTGACCAACGCCAACACCAGTGTTCCAGCCAAAACAGAGCGTATTTTGCGATTCATGAGTGAACTCCTCTGTCTATGAAAAACGAATAAGACTTAATTACTCTAATTATACAAAGACCTTTTTATTATGCAACTGCATATTTATTATCGATTGACCATTTTGTTATCGTCACTATAATTAATCTCAGATTCTGAAGGGGCTGATCATGATCAAATGGATCATTGTCGCAGTATTGGCTGCAGTCATTCTTGTGATTTCACGTGCATCATTGCTTAAACCGCGTTCGCACGGCTTTTGGCGTTTCTTCGCCTGGGAATTTATCCTGCTCCTGCTCGCCGTCAACCTTGACGTCTGGTTTGTAGATCCGTTATCCTGGCACCAGATCATCGCGTGGATACTCCTTTTCAGCGCCATAGTTCCTCTTTATTTCGGTGTGCGCACATTAACCGCCCGCGGCAAACCTGCCGCGAACCGCGATGGCGAACCCCAACTGATGGCCTTTGAAAGGACCAACTCCCTGGTCACGACAGGGATCTATCATTACATCCGCCATCCGCTTTACAGTTCGCTTTTGCTGCTTGCCTGGGGTGCATTCTTCAAATTACCTTCCATTTTAGCTGGAGTTTTCGCCCTGGCTGCCAGTATCTGCCTATATTTCACCGCCCGCGCGGATGAGGCTGAGTGCCTCATCTTTTTTGGTGAAAGTTACCGCGATTATATGAAAACGACCAAACGCTTTATTCCTTTCCTGGTATAGGGGAAACGGGCAAGGATGGATTGATGACAAAAACGCTTTTCATGTTGATCGGACCCAAAGGGTCAGGTAAAACCCATATCGGGGATATCGTTGGTCGAAATACCGACATCCTTTTTTTACGTGTTGAACCCATCTGGCTCACTGTCCAACCTGGCGAAGATGGCTGGCAAAAAGTGGAAAATGCGGTCGATGAAGCGTTCATGACCCATGACCGGGTGCTGGTAGAAAGTCTGGGTGCTGGCGACGGTTTTAGATCCTTTCGTGCTTCGTTATCTTCAAAGTACGAGATCAAAATGATCCATGTCATCGCCAACCTTGATACATGCCTGGAAAGGGTCAGGTCACGCGATGCCAGTCAACATATAGCGGTTTCTGATGATCAGGTTGAAGCCTATAACCGGGTAGCAGCCTTGATCAAATATAACTGGGCACTTGAAATAGCCAACGATCCCCCGGCCAGCGACCAGGATATTCTCAGCGCCTTTGAAGAAATTTGTGTGACAGACTAAATTTACTATTTTTTTCATAATGGTTTAGTGAAAAGATCAATCTGATGTAAAATCTTTTTACATCAGAAAATACAATTCGATTGGCAGTCATTGGAGGGAATGAACCATGCAAATCGTCAAACTCAACTGCACAGCCTGTGGTGCTCCTATCTCCATCCCGGAAGATATTGATGTCTTATTTTGCGCTTCCTGCGGCTCCAAACTTGCCGTCGATCGTGGAGAGGGTTACGTCACCCTAAAACTGGTCGAGAAATTGACCCAGGCCATTCAAGAATCAAGTGAAAAGTCGCATTCAGCTATTAAGGAAAACACCTTTGTGACCAAGGTGGAGTTGAAGCGTGTTCAGATCAGTCAATCCATTAACACAGAAGAGATGAAGTTGAATACCATCCGTCAGGAGATTCGAAGCCTTGCACGAAAACCTCAACTCCTGCCCATCGAATTACAGCAGCTTTCTTCCCTGCGTTTGGACGAATGCAATACCCTGATGCGCATCCGCAAGCTGAACCTCGATTCAGCCAAACTCGAAGATGGCTGGGAAGAATCACTGGAAGTTTTTCAGGCGGATTTAGCTTCACTTATAGAGATCATAAAAATACTCACTCCCTTCGCAGCAGATCCTTCGATTGGCATCCGCATAACCGCGCTCAATCAGGAACGTACCCAATGTGAAGCTCATTTGACTGAACTTGAAACCAGAATACTCACCCGTCAGCTAAAGTCACTGAAATATGCACCTCTGGCCACCCTCTCTATTGAGGATATGGAAAAACTGAACAATGATTTGCAATCTGACCTAAACCTGTTGGTAAGCAATCCTCAGTCGGCAGTAAAAACAAAATTCCGTACTGAATTGAATGCCCTTTTGACCGCTCTGAACGCCGTCTATCCACGCAAGAAAGTCGAATCGGCAACCGGCGAATTGAAATCACTTGACCTCAAACCACCGTTTCCTGAAATCCCCTGGCAGTTGATCCCCTTGATCGAATTAGCTCAATCTGATCTCCAAAAAGTTCAAACATCCCCGGATAACCCCGCAAAAATTTTGATCAAGAATGAGATCGAAAATAAGATCAATGAGTTAAAAGCCCTGCAGGCTATGGATCTGCCCTCCCAACGCGTTAAACTCGAGAAAAAACGTAAGAAAAGACGCAAGGTCACCTGGATCATCCTTCTCTGCCTGGCGGCTCTGGTCGTCCTCTGTGTAGTTTTTGCCAAACTTGGCGCCAAACAGGACTCTTCAACTTCTTTAGGGACTATCGGTGAAGCACTAACCAGGCAAGATGCAAATACCTCCAACCCCAAACCGGATTCAACTTATCAGGCGGTAAATACTGAATTATTTGAGGTTGTAGCTCAAAAAACATATCTGCGTGCAGAACCCAATATTGACAGCCCGGAATTGAATCAAATTGTCCACGGCAACCTGCTCTTTAACCTGGGTCAATCCCCAACTGAAAGGGATTGGTACCAGATCCAGGACCTATCTGGAAATTTTACCGGTTACTTATATAAAGATTGGATCAGTCCAATTCATGGAAAATCAATACAAGGCACACGAATTAACATGGGTGGCTCAAAGGTTTTTGTTGACGATTTTTCCCAAGTCACCAATACATGGTTTGAAGACTCTTTTAATAATAATTATGGAGAGGGAAAATTCACAATTACTAACGAAAAATACCAGGTGGATATGAATGTCACTGAGAGTAGTTATATTTACTCGAAAATTGACTTAAGCGAAATTCCGCCAAATTACACTTATTCAGTCACAATAGATCAGATCGCTGGAACAGGGTTAAGCGGCGCCGGCTTGATCACCAACTTTACTGATGCTGATAATTTTGATTATTTTCTTCTCACTACGAAAAACGCGATTGTGATTGGAAGCAGGCGCAATGGAGTGCCCGTCACACTTTACAATACAGAATCCACACCAAATAGTGCAGCAATACCGAACACAGACAAACCTGATCA
>DAIEPS010000094.1:0-6742 GCA_027348305.1 Anaerolineaceae bacterium
CCAAGCTCGATCCCGGCTCCATCCAGACGCTGCTGCGCAATGTGGAGAAGGACAAGCTCGGCCTCGCCCTTAAGGGTGCCACCGACACGCTGCGCGACGTTTTCTTCTCCAACATGAGCGAGCGCGCCGGCAAGATCCTGCGCGAAGAAGGCTGGCCCGAAGAACGTATTGAGGCTGTGCAGCACTGTGTGCGCGCCCACCGTTTCAGGGGCGATAAGGAACCACCTGCCACCATCGAAGCGAAATGTATTTTTGACGCCGACAAACTGGATGTGCTGGGCGCCATCGGCGCCATCCGGGCTGTGGTTTACGCTGCGTTGGCCGGAACCCCTTTTTATGCGCCCCCCTCTCAGCATTTCATCGAAACCGGCAAAGAAATTGAAGGCGAGTTGCACAGCGCCTATCATGAACACATCTATAAACTGCAAAAGATCGAGAAGAAACTGTTCACTCAGACCGCCAAAGAACTCGCCCATGGACGCAGCCAATATCTTGACGGCTTCTTTGAACAGCTCATTGCAGAGATCAACGGAGAACGCTAAACATGGAACCTACCCTTGACCAGGTCATCACTTGGGCCAAAGCCGCCGGGCAAATCGCCCTGGAGGGCTACCACAACAAACATACCATTGGCTACAAAGGCGCCACCGACCTGGTCACCGAAGTGGATCACGCCTGCGAAAAACTGCTCATGGATTCCATCCTCACGGCCTTCCCGGACCATGCCATCATCACGGAAGAAACTGGAAAGATAAGCGGCCATGTTGACCATTGCTGGCATATTGATCCATTGGACGGAACGATCAACTATAGCCACAAGGTCCCGCTTTTTGCCATTTCAGTGGCCTATCAATACCGGGGGAAGTTGCAATTAGGGGTGGTTTACGACCCCTCACACGACGAATGTTTCAGCGCCGAACGCGGCAAGGGGGCATGGTTGAATGACGAACCCATCCACGTTTCGGAATGCCCGGATCTGCAGCACAGCCTGCTGGTCACCGGTCTGCCCCATAACGAACCTGATAAAACCCTTGTCGAACGGCGAATGACCATTTTCGGCCGCATCACCAACATCACACAAGGCGTCAGGCGCCTGGGATCCGCGGCGCTCGATATTTGTTATGTGGCCTGCGGACGTCTGGATGGCTATTGGGAAGAAAAGATCAATTCATGGGATATTGCCGCCGGTTCGCTGATCAGCCAGGAAGCTGGTGCAGTAGTAACAGATCTTCATGGCGACCCTGATTATTTCAAGCCGCCTTACGGTCTGGTGGCATCCGCGCCGGGGATCCATGAGGAATTGCTGAAACATATAGACCAATAAGGTTTGCTTTACACTAATTCCAATAGGCTTTTTTTCAATGGGTCAATATCGTTTTGGAGTATATCCCATACTATATGCAATTTAACATGATCATACCCATGCACGATCACATTTCGGGTTCCAATTATTGACGACCACGGAATTTCAGTGTGTTCCAATTGGTATTTCAATGGGATGTTATTTGCGGCTTCCCCTAAAACTATCAAATTAAACATGATTGCATCTTGAGTTTTATCATCGATCAAAAATCTTCAAAAGAGTTAATTGAATACGCTTGAATAGACTCAGTTGCCGCAATCATATCTTGAATCAGTTTAATTGTTTCTTTCATAAACTTACAGCTTCTTTTCGAATATTCGCGACAAATCTTTTATCTTTAATCATCGGCAGGCTAGACATGGGCACAATATCCACCGCCATATTTAATAGTTTTTCTGCCTCATACGAAAAACCGGCCGCGCCGAAAAGAGATCCTTTTGGTTTCATCTCCAACAAAAAATCTACGTCACTTTTTGGGGTCGCATCCCCTCGGGCAACTGATCCAAACACGTAAAGCTTTGATATCCCGTGTTTTTGGGCGATCAAATATAGTTGCGGTGCATAGAGTCGAAGCGATTCTAGATTCATAAATTCCTCAACATTAATTATACATACCACTGCATTCTTTTTATCAGCTTTTTTGATCTATGGTTTCCAAGTTTTGGAACTTTCATGTAGGTCATCCAAATGCTTCCAATGTTGAAGGATGGCACGTTTTCCTTCTTCCGTGATCTGCACCTGGGTGTTGGGTTTCTTCTCCACAAAGCGTTTATCGAGTTGGACGAGCCCGCCTTCTTCCAGTTTGGAGAGGTGGCTTGAGAGGTTGCCGCCGGTCAGCCCGGTGAGGTGCTGTAGAAAGAGATAATCCGCGGTGTCGCAGGAAGCCAGTGCGGTGAGGATGGCCAGCCGCGCCGGTTCGTGGATCAGTCGGTCAAGGCCGGCCAGTTCTTCAAAGGGCGTGGTCATTTTTCCTCCACTTTGGGGGAGAGTGTGCGTGTCAGGAATAGATGACCAACTATTCCCGCAACAATAGAAAAGACACCCAGGAGCATGGAAATGGCGAAAATCTGACCTTTTATTCCAACGACATGCCACCAACCTGGCAGCCCTAGTAACGGAAGCAAACTTACCCCAATAATCAGTGCAGCACCAATAGGATAATATAACAAGCGTCTTCCTTTGACCATCCACGTGAAGCGGACATAATCTACAAAAAGGCCGATACCGCAGACCAACCCGATCAAGCTGAAGGGCATTTTATAAGTCACATCCAGCCAAAAAGCGATGAGGCCGAGTATCCCTCCAATGATGGATAGATTAATTTCAAATCGCTGAATTTCAGGGGTTGGTTTTACCCGGCCAAAGGTTCGCAGGTAATAACGATCAACCGCGTAATAAACGGTCAGCATGGTTACCACTTCAAACAAAAGGATCAAATCACTTTTGATTGAAATTGGATATTTCAATCCATTAGCCCACAAGCACACCACAATTAAAAGAATTCCAATGATTACCATGCGAAGCCCCTGAAGATTGTAAAAATTGGTAGCAATAAATCGAATCTCTTTTAGGTTTTTCATAACCACCTCCTTGTGTCGCAACGCACTTTGCGTTGCAAACTTAGTTGTATTATAGATCAGTTCAAAAGGTTATACAAGCCCTCAATTTTCATGTAAAACCCCCACCCGGGGGTGTTAACATCCCGGTGACGCGCGCGGTATAATCACTTGAGCGGCCAAGCCTGTGCCGCCCCGCAAAATAGCTAACAAGCGGGTAACCCTACTTTTTCTGAGGATTCTCATGACCAAACCCAATAACTATGCTCAAAAACGCTGGAGCCTGTCAGATATTTACGCCACCGAAAAAGACTTCAATAAAGATTTCAAAGCCATTGAAAAAATCACCACTGAGTTTGAAAAATTGCGACCGCTTTTGACTGACGATATCAGCGCCGAGAACTTTATATCGGTGATCAAGGCGCTTGAGGGTATCTCGCGTATGGCTCACCTCATGGGCAGCTACGCCGGGCTGTGGTTCGCAGAAGATACCCAAAACCAGGGCGCACTTGGGTTGGTGGCTAAGACCGAACAGCAGCAATCCGAGATCGGCAACCGCACCTTGTTCTTCAGCCTGTGGTGGAAGGAACTGCCAGACGCCGCAGCAAAACGCCTGATGAAAGGTTCCGGCGACTACCGCTACTGGCTCGAAGAAATGCGCCACTTCAAACCGCACACCCTGAGCGAACCCGAAGAGAAGATCATCAACACCAAGAACGTCACCGGTATCAACGCCCTCACCACCCTCTACGATTCCATGACCAATCGCTACGTCTTCAAATTGGAAGTCGACGGCGAGGTCAAAGAAATGACCCGCGGCGAACTGATGAGCTACGTCCGCAGCGATGACGCGGACCTGCGCGCTAAAGCCTACCAGGAACTCTATCGCGTCTACGGTGCGGATGGTGACATCCTTGGGCAGATGTACCAGATCGTTGTACGTGACTGGAAGAACGAAGAGGTCACCCTGCGTCATCATAAGAGCCCGATTTCCGCGCGCAACCTGGCCAACGACCTGCCGGACGAGGTGATCGACCTCTTGCTCAGTGTGGCCGAAAAGAATACCGGCATCTTCCAACGCTTCTTCAAACTCAAAGCCAAACTGTTGGGGGTGAAGAAACTGCGCCGCTATGATGTCTACGCCCCCGTGGCCAAGGCGGATAAGGCCTACGCCTACGACAAGGCTTATGCCAAAGTGATGGAATCCTTCAAGGATTTTGATTCGCGCTTCGCCGAAATGGCTGAGCGCGTGTTTAAGGAAGACCACCTGGATGCCGAAGTGCGAAAGGGCAAACGCGGCGGCGCCTTCTGCGCCACCGTCACCCCCGAGCTGACCCCCTGGGTGCTGCTCAATTACCAGGGCAAGACGGACGATGTGGCCACCATGGCCCACGAACTGGGGCACGCCATCCACTCGATGCTGGCCGACAAACACAGCCTCTTCACCCAGCACGCCTGCCTGCCGCTGGCCGAAACGGCCTCCACTTTTGGCGAGATGATGCTGGTTGACCGCCTGCTGGCCGAGGAACCCGACGAAGCCGTCAAGCGCGACCTGCTCTTCAAGCAGATGGATGACGCCTACGCCACCATTCAACGCCAGTCCTTCTTCGCACTGTTTGAGAAACAGGCGCACCAGATGATCGCCGACGGCGCCTCCGTGGATGAACTCTCCGCAGCTTACATGGAAAACCTCAAAAAGCAGTTCGGCAGCGCCGTGGAAGTCTCGAATGAATTCAAGTGGGAATGGGTCTCGATTCCGCACATTTACCAGGTTCCCTTCTATGTGTACGCCTACGCCTTCGGGCAGCTTCTGGTGCTCTCACTCTATAAACAGTTCAAAGCCGAGGGAGAATCCTTCAAGCCGAAATACATCAAGATGCTTTCCGCCGGCGGATCCGAGGCGCCCATGCAGGTGCTGGCCGAAGCCGGTGTGGACGTGACCAAGGCTTCGTTCTGGCAGGGTGGTTTTGATGTGCTGGATGCCCTGGTCGATCAATTGGAGAAGATCACGAAGTAACCATTGTATGCTTGGCCCCCTGCGGATTCAAATCCGCGGGGGGCTGCATTTCAGGAGCACCATTATGCCTCTCTTGATAAAAATCCTGGTCACCTTTGGCAGCAGCGTCTCGATCGGATTCGGCGTCTGGCATTTCTTCGTGCCCAGAGCCTGGAAGTGGTACTCCTACATGGACCCCGCCGCCACGGAACTGGTTGTCGCCGTCCGTGCGATCAACGTGTTCTTCTCGCTCTCGCTGGTGTTATTCGGGCTGATGAATCTGCTCTTCATTTTTGGTGGCAAAGCCAACCGTTACGCGGTGATCGTGCTGCTGGCCGCCACCTGCGTTTTATGGCTGACGCGCCTGGTCTTTCAGATCATCTATCCGCAAGGGAGTATGAACCCGGCGCTGCAGTACGGCATGCTGGCAGCGTTTGCCGTTGTAACTCTATGCTATCTGGTCTCTCTGGGGCTGGTGCTGATTCAGAAAGTAACTAATTAACCCTTAGAAACCGGGTTTCTTTGAAGAAACCCGGTTTTTCTTTAAAAAAAACTTGACACATCTCTTAACTCTGATAAAATCATTTCTATTATTGTCGAAATGTTTTCAAGGAGTTTAACATGACAGAACAAGAACAACTGGCCGAATTGCTGGCCTTCTTTAAATCATTGGCGGACGAGAACCGCCTCAAGATCATCGGCCTGCTGGCCCAGCAGCCCACATCCGTGGAAAAACTGGCCGAACTGCTCGGGTTGAGTGTGTCAACCACCTCGCACCACCTGGCGAGCCTGGCGAAAGCCGGCCTGGTCAGCGCCCGTGCAGAAGGACACTATTACATTTACTCACTGCAAACCGAGACACTTAAAAGCATGTCGCGCCACCTGCTGCAAGACGAGAACCTGCCCAAACTTTCAGAGGGGCTGGGTGAGGATGCCTTCGACCGCAAGGTGATCTCGAATTTTGTGGATGAAGAGGGGCGCATCACCGCCTTCCCCGCCCAGGAGAAGAAACACGTTGTGCTGTTGAAGTACGTGCTCAAGGCTTTCGAGAAGGGTGTGCGTTACCCCGAAAAACAGGTCAACGAGATCCTTTCGCGCTACAACGAAGACACCGCCCTGCTGCGCCGCGGATTGGTGGAGTACAAGTTCATGTCCCGCGAGGGCGGCGGCGGGGAATATTGGGTGAATTAAACGAACTTTGTCATTGCGAGCCACGCCAATTTGTAACTGTAATACAGTGATTTGTTACTGGCGTGGCGCGGCAATCCCCAATGAGATCAAAAAGATACTTAGTTGGGGAATGCTTCACCCCGTAAGTTCACTGGTGTTTTATAAAACTAATTTGGCGGGGTTCGCAACACTTGCACAGGCAGCAAGTGCCAGTGTGACAGTTCATCCATTTGAGGGCTCGCAACACCAGCACTGGCTGCAACATCGTCCCGATGTCCTTCGGGAGTGCCAGTGTGACAATACTTAGTTTCGGAGAAGCCGATGGAAAATTTAAACAAATCAGCACTCTTTGTGCTTCACAACTACAACAGCTACGCCAACCAACTGGTGCTGAAAACCGCCGCCGCCATGGACGAAGCCGCATTCACGGCCCAATCCAGCCCGAGCCACGGATCGGTGCAGGCGCTGCTCACTCATATGCTGACCACCGAGTTCTTCTTCCTGGCCCGCAGCGAGGGCAAGCCGGTCAACCCCAAAGGCGCGCCTGATAAAACCCTCAACCTGCAAGAGATCACCATTGCCTTCAATCAAATCGCGGATGAACGCTCCAAGTATCTTAACTGGGTGACCGAGGAAAAACTGTTGGAGATCATCGAG
>DAIEPS010000094.1:6752-7006 GCA_027348305.1 Anaerolineaceae bacterium
CGAGATCCCGATCGGCGGGCAGCTTTTTAACCTGGCTCGCTGGCAGCTTCTGACCCAATCGCTGCTCCACACCGCCCACCACCGCGGAGAACTCTCCATCGTCATGACCAGGCTGGGGCACCCCCTGCCGACGCTTGATCCCATCATTGAGTTCATTAACGAGAGCGGCCAGCAATGGCCGTGGTAATGATGGTTGGCTTCCCCTCACCCCCGTCCCCTCTCCCAAGCTTGGGAGAGGGATAAAATAAATACAA
>DAIEPS010000095.1 GCA_027348305.1 Anaerolineaceae bacterium
TTCCGTGGACCAAAACATTCGCGGCCTGTTGGTTCAAGCCGACGTCATTTTGGCGTACCTTGACCACGCCGTAAAAATTTCTTTTGATGAATAAATTACCGCCCGATGAAGAAATGATGAAGTAAATGGCCAAGATGACAACCACATCTGCCATTGCCCCGACCCAAAGCCCAACCTTAATCCGGGATGCTTTTTCAGAGCGCGGGTAAACCAACGAGAACAAGATCCAGACAAAGGCCAGGCCGATATACAACTCCCAATAGCCCTTGAAAAGGAAAGGCGCCACCAGGTTCACAAAAAGACCGCCGAGCGCCCCGCCTATGGATCCCATCAGGTAAAAACGCGTGAGATGAGCCGCCCCCGGGCGCAGGGCATACAACTCGCCGTTGCAGATCATGACGGATACAAACAAGAATAAGTTGTAAATGACGATTTGCACGACGAAATTGGTGAGCGGTTTGAGGATCACCAGGATGCATCCGATCGTGGCGGCAAATAGCAGGGCGATAAACACTTCGCGGCGATACCAGCCCTTATCAGAAAAGGTCAGCACAAATGAAAGCAGGTAGAGAGCGAGGGGGATGACCCAGAGGAAGGGAATTGCGGCCACTTCCTGGGTGATCTGGCTTGTGACAGCCAGCAGCAATAGGGATGCACAGGCGCTTAATAAGATCCAATAGGTCTGGGTGCTTTTCTTGAGTTTTTTCTCATCCGCTTCGTTGGCGACCTCTTCGCTTTGGATGACCGGTTGTCCCTTTTTGAGAGTCAGGATGGCATTGAATGCGGCCAGGATCGCGAAGAGGATGTATCCACCCGCCCAGATCCATCCCTGCCAGCGAATGGTAAACAGCGGTTCGAAGAATATCGGGAAGGCGATCAGCCCCAGCAGCGACCCTGCATTGGAGAGGGCATACAACCAGTATGGGGAGCGGCCCGGGTTCTTGCGGCTGAACCACGCCTGCGTCAACGGGCTATTGGTGGATAAGACGAAGAAAGGCAGGCCGACGCTGATGGTCAGGAGGAAAAAGAGATAGATGATCGGATGGGTATTATTGACGGGTTTAAGCGATGCCCCGGGTGTGATCGGAGAAGGCCATACCAGCCAGAGGAAGATGAGCAACCCAACAGATGCGACCAGCAAGACCAGGTGCGTGATGGTCTGCTTTTTTGCATTTCTGACGCGCACCAGCCAGTTGGCATAAGCATATCCGCCGGTCAGCAAGATTTGGAAAAAGAGCATCGCCGCCGTCCACAACGCGGAAGTGCCGCCGAACCAGGGAAGCAGCATTTTCGAGATCAGCGGTTGAATTTGGAAGAGCAGGAAAGCAGAAATGAAAATGCAAAGCGCATAAGTGATCAAGCGGACATCCCCAGGTTGTTTTTCTCAATTATTTTAGGCAGACTTATTTTTGAAAGAAATTATTAGATTATTCCTGGTAATGAACTTATTTAGCATTAATGTATTCTGTAATTAATTCCTGGCCGCGATCCAACAAATAAAAAGGCAAAGAAAGCACCTTGAATTCTTTTTCTGCAAATTTCCAGGTTTCACAATTGAGATCATCCCATGAGACCCTGACCAATATTGCATTTTTATCGCGGTTTCCCAGGCTGAAAAGGGACTTCATTTTATTAGTGTTACCAGATTTTATTTCTAGACCGACAAACCTTGAGTTTAATTGAAAACAAAAATCAACTTCAGCAGATCCCTCATCACGATCTAATGACCAATAATTAAGATTCATGGGTTGGGATACACCCCACGCAATCAGAGATTGTCCAACTATTTGCTCCATTAGTTTCCCACCGTATTCACCTTTTATGAGATCGAAATAAGCTTGATTCGCATGATTTACTATACCAGTATCCAGCCATATCATTTTCTTGGGGCGGTTAAGCTTTATTGCGATTGGTAATGCTGAAGAATTAGTTGCCGGAATTTGACGTAGTAGCATTGCTTTTTCAATGGTATGAACGGCTTCACTCATCTCTCTTGAACGAAAATTAGAACCACCAAAACCTTCATACTTAAAAAGGTTACCAGCTAACTTTGGCCCTTGATCTATGACTAATTCGAGAAATTTAATTTGTTCGGTTGATTTCGCGTATTTATGTATATCATCAGTAAATGCTATTTGATAACGATTCAGAATTGTCTTGGTTTGATCGTAATTGCCAGTTTCAATGTAACTTTTTACTGCCTCTGGCATTCCACCAATCAAGATATATTCTTTGTATATGGATGAGATTTGGTCGCCAAAAGAGTATTTCTGACCGAGGGAAATACTTTCAAGTTCATTTTTTAATGCGGATTTATTACGAGCAGACAGATATTCAAAAAATGTCATGGGTGACAAAAACAGGTAATCTACTCTTCCAACAGGAAAAGACAAATCTTTATCTAGCAGAGCTTCAAGAAGCGAACCTGCCGTAATTACATGGAGTTCGGGCTTCTCTTCTGCAAAGAACCTTAATAATTCCAATACATTTTTCGATTCCTGAATCTCATCAATAAAGAGCAGGGTTGAACCGGGGATTAAGGATTGGTTTAAAAATAGACTAATTCCACGAATAAAATCGTCCACGCTCTTTGCTTGATTAAAAAGGTCGTAGTGTTCCTTTTTTTCAAGGTTAATCTCAACAAGATTGTGAAAATTTTTTTCCGCGAAATTTCTAACAACACTTGTTTTACCCACCTGTCTTGCGCCTCTAAGAATTAGCGGTTTACGGTAGGGAGATTCTTTCCATTTAATTAATTCAAGTTCAATAGATCGTGTAAACATAATGACATTATACTACTTTGAATGTAGCATTATTGTACAATATTAATACAGTTAATGTATTAAAATTGTATAATTTTGTTACAGCGTTATTGCGTTTCTATTGGAAGATGCTCAACGGGTCAGCCATGCTTGGTTAGCCTCACCCCGATTTACTTGATTTATGAATTGAAATGGTTTTCCCCTCTCCATCTAGGATGGAGAGGGGCGCAGGGGTGAGGTAAGTTGAAAAGTCAATTAAATATCGGTTGGCAAATTGCTCAACTGATCAGCCAGGTCGCAAAAATCCGGGGTGAACCAGATGTGACCGGATTTGAGCGGATATTCACCGTGCAGCAGGTCTTTCCAGCGGGAGGGGATGCCGGAAAGGCCGTACATGGCGCCGGCAATGGCGCCGGTGACCGAGCCGGTGGTATCTGCGTCGCTGCCCAAATTCACAGCCTGGACGAGAGCCTCTTCAAAAGATTGGGTGGTGAGGGTGGCCCACAGCGCACTTTCGATGGTGTGCAGCGCCCAGCCGGTGTTTTTGAGATCGTCCCTTGAACGCATTGGCGCCAGGCTGATGGCCAACGCAAAATCCTCGGTGAGGACGACCTGCCCGGCGCATTCGACGATGGCCGCGCGCAGGGCAGCTCCCGGTGGGGTGGAATCCCCACGCAGGATCAATTTTCGCAGGATCAGGTTCAAAAGAATGGCCGCGTTGACGGCATCCGGGTTTTTGTGGGTGATTTCGGATTGCAGACGGGTTTCGGCGACCAGGAGCGCCAGGTTTTGATACCGGGCAATCGCCAGCGGCCAGCAGCGCATGAGCGCGCCGTTGGGGGCGCTGTCGGGGTTGTCATCACAGACCTTCTGGGCCGCTTCCTGCCAGGGGGTTCCGGCAATGATCAGCCTGAGCACCTTGGCGGTGCTGATGCCCACATCCGCGGGGTGGCTCTGATACCAGCCGGCGAATCGACCGGCCAGGTCCTGTCCATCAAGCGGATTGGCGTGCTGAAGGCTATCGGCCAGTGCCAGCGCCATCTCGGTATCATCCGTGAAGCTGCCGGCGGGCAGCGCCCCGGGGATCATTTCAGTGAGCATGTTATGGGTCGAACTGGGCGGCTGGAACTCCAGCGGCATGCCCAGCGCGTCGCCCACGGCGGCGCCAACAGCGATGCCCTGCAGACGGTCAGACAAGTCTTTCATATAACTCCTTGACCTTTGCCCTGGCAGCATCAATGCCTGCCTTTTCGCGGATGAGCTGTGCGTTTTGTTTGGTGGCTGCGGAGCGTAAATGTGAATCTTTAAGAGCCTTGAGAACAGCTTCAGCCAGGGCGGCCGGGTCGGCGGGGTCCACCAGCAGGCCGTTCTCGCCGTTCGTGACCCATGCGCGGATGGACTCGATATCCCCGCAGACGGGGAAGCAGCCGAGCGCCATAGCTTCCAGCAGCGAGTTGGGGCTGCCATCGTGGGTGCTGTTCGAAACCATCACCTGCGACCTGGCATATTCCCGCCACAGTTCAGGCTGCGAGACGTACGGCAGGAAGCGTACGTTCTTCTGAATGCCGAGCTGATCCACCCAACCGAGGGCTTCGGCCTGACCTTCCATGGATGCGCAGACAAACTGCACATCCGGTCGTTTGGCCAGCACCAGCGGAATAGCCTTGAAAAAGGTGTCGGTTCTGACGTAAGAGCGCAATCCGCGCGGGTTGATGACCTGCGGCGGATCGGTGTGCTCAATGCCTTTGGTCAGTGCGGTCAATTCGTCCACGTCGGTGCCGCCGTTGCCGGGCACGACCAGGGTTGGTTTCTGAGGGTCATAGCCCCACTCGAGCGCCAATTTAACATCGCGCTGGGTGTCCGACATCAAGGCGTCCGCGCGCTGCAAGGCGCGACGGGTCATGGTTTCCATCCGACCGGTGGAAGAGGCGTGCAGGGTGAAGTCGTTGCCCCAGGTGGAGAGTACGAGCGGAATTTCAGGGGGTGTGGCGCTGGCCAGCATGCCTTCAAAAGGGATGCGCAAAGCGTGCACCCATTCGGGTGTCTCAGTTTTTAAAATATCAAAATAAGTAATAATATGTTGTTGAAGCATCCACGGGCCAAGCAGGTGGCGCATGCGCTGGGCGATGGGTCTAAAGCGGCTGACCAATTGTTTGATGACGTTTTTGGAACCCGAACCTGCCTGGCTGCCGCCTTGTGAGGCAAAGGCCAACGGCAAGATATATAACTTATTCAAACCGTCGATGGGTTCGCAGGGATAGGACGAGATCAAGACCAGTTCATAGTTCAACGGCTTGAGCATGGCGATCCAGCGCCTGGTGATCGGGCTGCGTCCGTCGGCGATCAATAACAGTTTCATAAGACTGATTTTATCGCTTTCGCAAAAGAATCCACCATGGCTTCTAGGTTGATTTCCTCGGTCACGATGCGGTAGGAGGCAAGGCCCATTGAGCGTAATTTGTTCACATCCGACAACGCGGAGGTCAACGCCGCGGTCAGGGTTTCAAGGGTAGCGGCGGGCAGCACCACGCCGTTCTCAGCACGGACGAGTTCGCCCTGGGTGCCATCCGCCTGACCGACGATCACGGGCAGAGCGTGGGACATGGCTTGCTGCACGGCCAGGCCTCCGGTGCCGGGCAGCACGAATAGATCGGCTGAGTTGAAATACGGCTCGAGTTCCGCGCCGTGTTTGGCGCCCGTGAACAGCGCGGCGGGGAAGGTCTTTTCGGCCAGCGCTTCAAGGCGGCCGCGGTCAGGGCCGTCCCCGACGATGGTCAGGCTGGGGGTCAGCCTAGCAGGCAGCGCGGCGCAAGCCTGCAGCAGCAGATCAAGATTCTTGCGTTCCTGCAGGCGCCCGACGAAGAGCAGGTTGGGCTTTCCGCCCTGGAAGTTGTCTGGCCTTTCAGGTGCAATTTGGGTTGGTCGATGGGCCACCGCATTGGCAGCCACAAAGATGCGCTGCGCGGGCAGCCCGCAGGCGGCGTACTGTTCCGCGCCGGTTTTGGAATAGGCGATCACGGCATCCAGAGAATTCAAGAAGCTGTTGCGCAAGAGGCTTTCGGCCTTGCCTGCGGGAGGAGCGCCGAGGCCCCAGCCGATGACCGGCAGACCGCGGTTGTGCATCCACTGCACTGCGGCGGGGGTCGAAAGATAGCGCGGATTGGATTCCACGATCAATACATTGGGCTGCCAGCGTTCGAGCCAGTTGATGATGCCGCGCTGATAGAGGGCGTAGGTCTTGCCATTTGAAATATGCAGATTTTGGGCGGGCTGATAATCTCCGTTCTGCAAACCGGGCGCGGTGGAAATGGCTTCTTCAAGGCGGGGTTCTCCGGCGAACAGGCTGAAGCCCTGCAGGCAGGATTGGGCCAGTAGATTGAAAAAGGGTGCACGGTATTCAGGGAAGACGCGCTGCTGCAAACCGAGGCGGGCTGAGATGACGGTCATGCGGCCACCACCTGAACCTGGCTGCCGGACGGAGTTTTTTCGATCTCTATGCGGGCAGAAAAGGCGTCTTTGAGGCGTTCGAGATGGGTGATGACCAGGATCTTGGCAAAATCTTCGTGGGCAGTATTGATGGCCTGGATGAGATCCTGGATGCCTTCACTATCCTGGCTGCCAAAGCCCTCATCGATCACCAGGGTTTGCAGACGTGCCCCCGCCCGTTTTGCCAGCACCTGGCTCAAGGCCAGACGCACAGAAAAGTTGATCCTGAAGGCTTCGCCACCAGAGAACAACTCGTACTCGCGGTCATAACCCCCGACGGTGATGACGATGTCGAGGGTTTCCTTGCGGTCATCCCGTTTTTCGTCTTTGAATTGTTTTTGGGTCCTGAAAAAGAGGGTCATTTCGCCGTTGCTCAAGCCTTCAAGGATCTTGTTGGCATGTTTTTCGATACTTGGGATTTCCTGCTCGATCAGCAGCGCGGGGATGCCGTCTTTGCCGAAGGCTTTTTCAAGCATCTTCAATTGGGCGATCTGGTGCAGGATCTGCCCTTTTTCTTCCTCTTTGGCGGCTTTTTGTTTCTTAACATCATCCAGCACGTCTACGCGGTTGCGGGCGTAGCCTACTTTGGTGAGCAAATTGTTGACCTGTTCCTGCAGATCGGCTGAAGTATTGACCGTAACGTTGTTGATCTTGGTTACCACGTCTCCTTCCTTTATACCGGCTTCCTTGGCACCTCCATCATCATTCACTTTGGCGATATAAACACCTTCCAGTTCAT
>DAIEPS010000096.1:0-4468 GCA_027348305.1 Anaerolineaceae bacterium
CCGAGCCAGGGGCGCTTGGTGCGCTGGGGCGAGACCAGCACCCATTCATTCGTCAGGGGGTTGAACCGGCGGTGCGGGGAATCAGACATGACAGGCTCCTTGATTTGCTCTATTCCTGCAGATAAATTCAATTATACCCAGTATGACTCATGGGGATTTGGATAAAAGCGGGGAGAAACTTAAATATTTCGGGAAAAACAAATTGCCTATTGAAATTTCAAAAAAAAGTTCTACAATAAACTTTGTAAGTTCAATAAACATACAATACCTGTCAGGAATTACATGTCCAACCTCAAGGCCACGCACCAGAAAACCAAACAGCATAACCGCGACCTGGTTCTCAAAACCATTTTTGCCCGGCAGCCTATCAGTCGTGCTGAGATCGCGCGCATTACAGCCCTGACGCGCGCCACGGTTTCTGAGATCATCAACACCTTCCTTGCCGAAGGGTTGGTGGAGGAAGTTGGCCTGGGTTCCTCGATCGGCGGCAAATCACCCATTTTGCTTTCTCTCGTTGCAGATTCGCGTTACCTGATCGGGTTGAACCTTGGACAGGATAAATTCATCGGTTCGGTGGTGAATCTTTTGGGCGAATTGAAAGAAACGGTCGAAATTCCCATCAGCGATACGGATGGCAAACAGGCCCTGGATTACGTATTTCAAATACTCGATCAGCTCTGCGCCAAAAACTGGAAACCCATCATCGGCATCGGTATTTCGACACCTGGTTTGGTGAACACCCGCGAAGGTGTGGTGCTCAATGCCGTCAACCTCGATTGGCAGGATCTGCCCCTCGCGCAATTAATTAGAGACCGCTACCGCCTGCCCGTGTGCGTGGTCAACGACAGCCAGGCCAACGCCATCGGCGAGTTTGTCTACGGCGCGAACCATGAACCTGAAGGCAACCTGGTGGTGGTCAATGTGCGCCATGGTATCGGCGCCGGCATTCTGATCAACGGACAGCTCTTTCAGGGCGACGGTGGCAGTGCAGGTGAGATCGGACACGTGGTGGCACAGGTTGAAGGCGGACGATTATGCCGCTGCGGAAAACACGGCTGCCTTGAAACGATCTCGAGTGCCAAAGCTGTGGTGCAGCGCGCCCGTGAACTTGCCAAGGAGTTTCCCAATTCTGATCTTGCGAAAAACCCGGCCAGGATCAACCTCAATGCGGTTGTGGAAGCCTTTCAGAAGAACGATCCGCTGGCATTGCTGGTTGCAAGAGACGCAGCCCGTTATCTTGGATTCTCTCTCGCGAGCCTGGTTGGAACGCTCAACATCCAGGATATCGTGCTGACCGGTGAAATGTCCCGCCTGGGCAGTGCCTGGTTGGACCAGATCCGCGAATCCATGCTTGAGGCAGGGTTGGCGCGCATGGTTCAGGAAACACGTCTTGAAATTGGCAAACTGGATTTCCGTGGTTATATTCTGGGCTCTTCAGCCCTGATGCTTCTTGAAGACTATTCGTTATTATTTCTTAAATCTGAAGATTAGGTGCAATTATTATGTCAGGCAGTCTTGAATTGATCCGACCATTTATACAACCACCCCTGGATGACGCATTCCGTCCAGCCGTGCTGGCCAATCATCGTTTTCAGTCTTTGTGCGCAGATGCAGGTCTGCCGCTGGTCATCGGTTTGGAACGCAACGGCAGTGATTTTTCACGTTATGAAACCAGAGTGCTGCCCGCCGGCCACCCCGCTGCGGGATCCAATTTTGCTTATATTGAGCGGTTGCTGAAATTCCTCCTCTGGCAGCGCGGGGCTTACAAAATCTACATTGGTGGTCCGCGCGAGATCGGTGAAGCCATCGCCCGCTGCTATTCTGCAGCCGGTGAACGCCATTTTGAAGTGGATTTCCTCGGACGCCAGGTCTACGAAAAACCTTTTGAGGTGATCGTGTGTTCACCTGAAGAGGTGCCACCGGCACACGAAGCAGGCAAGCTGCTTGGCCGTCATTTGGAAGGAAACCGCATCGGTTTTGACCTGGGTGCTTCAGACCGCAAGGTCAGCGCGGTCAAAGACGGCATGATCGTTTACAGCGAAGAAGTGATGTGGGAACCGAAGAAACAGACCGACCCTGAGTATTACTACACCGAGATTTCCGCGGCATTAAGAGCTGCCGCTTCAAAAATGTCTGGTCTGGATGCCATCGGCGGAAGTTCAGCCGGCATCTATCTCGATAACCGGCCAATGGTGGCTTCCCTCTTTCGCAACATCCCTGCTGAGCGGTTTGGAGAGGTCAAAAACCTCTTTGACCGTATCGCCGCGGACTTCAATGTTCCGCTGGATGTGATCAATGATGGAGATGTTACCGCGCTGGCTGGCTCCATGTCTGTGGGTGAGAATGGCATTTTGGGCATCGCCCTGGGCTCGAGTGAAGCCGCCGGTTACGTGGATATGAACGGCCGCATCACCGGTTGGATCAACGAGTTGTGCTTTGCACCTGTGGACTACAACCCCAACGCTGCCAGGGATGACTGGTCTGGCGATGTGGGCTGCGGTTCTTCATATTTCTCGCAGCAGTGTGTTTTCCGCCTGGCTCCCCTGGCTGGCATTGACATCCCGGCCGGTTTGCTGGATGCAGAAAAATTGAAATTCGTGCAGGACAAACTCGAAGCCGGTCACGAAGGCGCCATCAAGATCTGGCAAAGCATGGGCATCATCCTTGGCTACGGACTGGCTCATTATGCTGATTTTTACGAGATGCGCCACGTCTTGATCCTTGGGCGCTGCACCTCCGGCCGCGGCGGGGAACTGCTGTTGGAAGGGGTTCACAAGGTGTTTGAAGCGGAGTTCCCTGAGTTGCTGAAGCGTTTCACCGTCCATCTGCCGGACGAAAAGACGCGCCGTGTTGGACAATCTGTGGCGGCAGCCAGCCTGCCCGCTTTGAAATGAGGACGAAATGAAGTTACACCAAGCTACATCCGAAATATTCATCCCTGACGGGCTGCCGGTCGAAAAGGCATTCAGCCGCACCACCCATCTGGCTATTTCAGCGCATCAAGACGACCTTGAGATCATGGCCGCAGGGCCTATCCTCGACTGTTTCCAGCAGGACGACAAATGGTATTCCGCGGTGGTGGTAACCGACGGGCGCGGCTCTCCGCGCAACGGGCTGTATGAGAAATATGACGATGAACAAATGCGCCTGGTGCGTTTCAAAGAACAGCGCAAGGCCGCCATCGTGGGTGAGTACGCCGCCCTCTTCATGCTGGATTATTCCAGCAAGGAGACCAAGAGCAGCAGCACCAATCCCGTGGATGACCTGGCTGCCATCCTTGAAGCCACCTGTCCCCAATTTGTGTATACCCATAACCTGGCCGACAAGCACGATACGCATATCGCCACGGCTTTGAAAGTGATCGCTGCCATCCGACGGTTGCCCAAAGCGGACCGCCCCGATAAATTGTTCGGGTGCGAGGTCTGGCGCAACCTTGACTGGATGGTCGACAGCGATAAAGTACCTTTTGACCTGTCTCAGCAGGAGAATCTGCAATCCGCTCTGCTCGGAGTGTTTGATTCTCAGATCACCGGCGGCAAACGCTACGACCTGGCCTCACTGGCCCGCCGCCGCGCCAACGCCACCTATTTTGAGTCTCACGGCGTGGATGTGCTGACCGGTCTCTCTTTTGGATTGGACATGACGGCTTTGGTTCAAAATGAAGCTCTTGAACCGGCAGAGTTCATCCAGACTTACATAGATCATTTCTCGCAGGATGTCATGGAACGCCTGCGGCGTGTCAAATAATTAATGTGCTTCTGTTCACAATAAGATCTGAACAGGAAGGAGGAACATCCAGGACGATCATTAACCAGTTTTTTGATGATGAAAACAACCGATAAATCGATCTGAGAAGGAGATGAAGTGATGCGTACTAAATTTTTTGCACTGTTTGTAATCGTGGCTGTTTTGTTGAGCGCCTGTGGAAAAGCCGCTCCGACCGCCGCACCTGCTACAGAGGTTCCTGCCACTGAAGCAGCCGCTACAGTTGCCGCCACCGAAGCACCCGCTGCTGCTGAGGCCGTAACTCTCAAGGTCTACCTGCTGGATTACACCCCCGATACCATCAAATGGCTCGAGGAAACGATCAATCCCGCATTCGTGGCCGAACACCCCGGCGTTACCGTTGAGATCACTCAAGGTAGCTGGAGTGGTTGGGATACCACCTTCGCCGGTTTCTTCACCGCTGGCGCTGGCCCTGACATCATCAACCTTGGCTCTGAAATGAACACCCTTTACGGCCAAAGCCTTGCTGATATGGATCCCTACCTGGGAGAAGCTGCATGGGCTGACATCAAGAATTTTGGACCCGCACTCGAGAATGCCAAGTACGAAGGCAAGCTCCGCGGACTGCCCATCTTCACCGCCCCCCGCTACGTCTTCTGCCGCAAAGACCTGATGGAAGCCGCTGGCTGGACCACCGGAACCCCCACCAACTTCGCTGAATGGGTTGATTTCGCCAAAAAAG
>DAIEPS010000096.1:4478-6909 GCA_027348305.1 Anaerolineaceae bacterium
TCCAAAATCGACACCGCCACCAATTCACTGATCCAACAGGCACTTGTTCCAGTTGATGCTGGCTCAATGGCTGACTGGCAATGGTGGTTGCTCGTTTTCGATTCCCTCGGTGGAAAGCTCTACAAGGAAGACGGCACCCCCAACTTCGATTCACCCGAAGCTTTGGCAGCCACCCAGTTCCTGCTTGACATGCGCCAGGCCACCTACGGTCCCGCTGCCAATGCAGTTGCTTCCCTCCCCGCTGGACAGGGCTCTGTCATTGACGTCAACGACGAAACCGGTAAAGATAACGGTGCAGTCTGCCTTGCTCACTCCGGTTGGGCCGCTCCCGCCTTCGACCGCGCCATCTGGGAAAAGATTAGCATCGATGCTTTCAATGGTGATCCCACCAACTTTCCCAACAGCAAACCTGTTGTCTTGGCCTTCAATGACTGGCTGGCCGTTCCTGAATATAGCCAGAACAAAGAATTGGCTGCCGAATGGCTCAAGATGGCTTTCTCTAAAGACGCCAACAACAAATGGAACGAAACCATGGGCTTGATCCCTGCCCGTAACGATTCACAATTTGGTTATGTTACCGAATCTGCACAATTGAAGAGAGAAGCAGAATTGGCTTCCCAATACGGTGTTGGTTTTGCCGGTATTGAAGAATCCTCCAAACTCTCCGTCATCATGCAGGATGCCCTCGGCAAACTGATCACCGAAGAACTCACCCCCGCAGAAGTAGTCGCCAAGATCCAAACCGATTACACTGCAGCACTGGGTAAATAATCATCTGTAAATGAAATAAATGGCAGGTCGGTGGGGACCAAATTTCTCATTCGACCTGCCAGTCTTTTCCAGACATGGAGGCAGCAAAATGCTTCAGAACCCCTATATAAGCGTCATTTTCAATGCAATTATTGCCATTCTTTTTATCATTGTTACCAGCCTGGCTCTGGCAACCCTGGCGCGTTGGATCGCAAAATTGTTCAAGGCGACACGCATCCAACAACAAAACACCTTTGCCGGATATCTTTTTGCGTCTCCGTGGATCGTTGGTTTCCTGATCTTTGTCGTCGTCCCGTTGGGGTTCTCGCTCTATTGGAGTTTTACCGATTTTCGCATTGCCTCAAAAGATCCCATACAGTGGGTCGGGTTCGCGAACTACGTCCGCCTGTTGACCGCGGACTCCAGTTTCAAAGCCTCAATTATAAATACCCTTTACTTGACATTTCTCGGCCTGCCTCTCGAAATGGCCGTTGCCCTTCTATTAGCCGTGCTGCTCAACCAGAAAATGAAAGGCGAACGCGTTTTCCGCATGGCCTTCTACCTGCCGGTCATCTTGGGATTCAACACCGCTGTCTTGTTGTGCTGGCGTTTGATGCTCAACGGCGGCACAGGCATTATCAACCAGTTGATCCGCGCCGTTATCAAGATAATTCCACCGCTCGGATGGGTCGAAAGGGCGCTCATATTCGTTCAGGAACTCTTCAGTGCCTTCTTTCTTGGCATCAGCAACCATAGTTTCACCCTCTTCAACCGGGTGTTGGCTGCAGGGCTGCCCGCAACCAATCGCGTTCCGCTGTGGGTTGAAAGCCCGTTATGGTCAAAGATGTCGGTTGTGCTGTTGATCATCTGGGGGTGCGGCACCATGATGATCATCTTCCTGGCAGGCTTGAACAACATCCCGAAAGACTACCACGAAGCCGCCCAGGTGGATGGTGCAGGCCCCTGGCGCCGATTCTGGAAGATATCCTTCCCGCTGCTATCGCCGTACATTTTCTACAACCTGGTGGTGGGTTTGATCGCCATGCTGCAGATCTTTGAACCGATCTTCGTGCTTTACCGCGACAATCAGCCGTTGATCTCTTCCGCCATATCAATGGTCTATTACCTCTGGCAGTCCACCTTCAGGCAGTTTGAGATCGGCTACGGTTCTGCCATCTCATGGTTGATCCTGATCATCATCCTGGTCGTCACGCTCATCCAGTTCTGGATGCAGAAGCGCTGGGTTAATTACGATTTGTACTAGGAGGCAGCCATGCGACAGATCTGGCATATACTCAAGCGTTTATTCCTCTACATATTCCTGACGGCTGCCACCATCATGATGGCATTCCCGTTGTTCTGGATGATCTCATCCTCACTCAAAACGGTGCAGGAAACCAATTCCGCCGGCATCGTATGGTTTCCGCCGCACCCCACCCTGCAGGCGTATATCGACATTTTTCACAACGAAGTGTTCCTGCGTTCTTATTTCAACAGCATTTTTTACACGACACTGGCGTTGGTGGGAACCTTGGCTTCCATCGCCGTGGTCGCCTATGCCTTCAGCCGCATCAACTGGCCTGGACGCAACCTGGTCTTCTTCTTAATGCTTTCCACCATGATGATACCGGCACAGGCCCTGCTCGTGCCCCAATATGTGTTCTTCAATAAACTGGACTGG
>DAIEPS010000097.1 GCA_027348305.1 Anaerolineaceae bacterium
TCATCGTCAACCACCAAAACCTTCAATCCAAAAAGAGTCATGGTTTTTTTGCCTTTGGCAGAGTGATGGTGATCACTGTTCCACCGCCTTCACGGTTTGACGCGCTTATCCTGCCACCTATGGTTTCGATAATTCCCTTACAAATGGCCAGGCCCAGCCCGGTTCCTGTGACACTCTCAGGCCTGGATACTCGATAAAACTTATCAAAAACCCTTTCAAGGTCTTCCTTGGGTATCCCGATTCCACGGTCACTGACAAGAATGCAGATCTCTTTTTCTGTTTGTGTGACATCGATATCAATTTGGGTGTCTTTGGGAGAATATTTAATGGCATTGTCAATAACATTTACAAGCACTTGGCCAAACAGAGCAAAATCAAGAGATACAAGAGGTAACCCTTCTGGGATCGTGACCACAATGGGTTTCTTGCCAAGGCGTTCTTCCAATTGATCAAGCGCTGCTCCGATCGCATCCTGAATGTCGCTGGGTTCCATCCTGAGATGGATGGCATTGGCTTCAAGCCTGGTCATGTTCAACAGGTTGCCGACCAACCGGTTGAGGCGTTCTGCCTCGCCATAAGCCGTTTCAAGCAGGCTGCTGCGATCTTCTTGATTAATATTCAGTGATTCTTCACGCAGGCTGCTCAATGCACCCGTAATACTTACCAATGGCGTGCGCAGATCATGTGATATGGAGTTGAGAAGTGCGGTCTGCAGTTTTTCTGTCGCTTGCAGCAATTCTGCCTGCCGGGCCTGTTCAGCCAGCCTGGCGCGTTCCACCGCCAGGGCTGCTTGATTGGCAAAAGTATAAAAGGTCTGTCTTTGGTCAGGAGAAAGCGATTTTTCGCCTTCTTTTGGGTGAATCCCAAGAACGCCGATCTGTCCGCGGGCTGTTTTGAGAGGCTGGCAGCGCAATGAGGCAGCTGGAAGTGTATCGGTTCCCGCACCGGCAGTTTGATCATGTTCAAAAGACCAGGTGGCCACAGCCATTTCGTTGTCATCAGGTGTATATTCCGCGGTTGAGGCATATAACCTTAATGTTCCATTTTCAGGCAGGAAGATCGCAACGTCGCGGCCAAAAACTTCGCTGATATGGCTGATCACAATCTCGGCAACCTGGCGCAGGTCTGTTGCAGAGGTCAGGTCTCGACCCAATGTATATAGCGCCGAGGTGTGTGCTTCTCGCTGGATCGCCGCTTCCGCTTGTTCCTGGGTTCTTGCTGTAAGGGTGCTGACAACGATACTGACCAAAAATAGACCAACAAATGTAATGAAATATTGTGTGTCAGAGACCGCAAAGGTTAAATACGGCGGCACAAGGAAGAAGTCAAATGCCAGCACTCCCAAAAATGAAGTTGTTAATGCCGGTCCACGTCCAAGGTAAACCGCTGCGACCACCGTGCTGACGAGGTAAAGCATCACCAGGTTTACTGGTTCCAAACTCGTATGGATTAATCGTCCAAGGATCGTCGTAAGTGCGACCAATCCGATGGCAAGAAAGTATCTCCAATAGGGTTGATGCAGATGTAACTCTTCAGGAACCTTTGAGGGTTTAATTTCCGGTGCTTCGTTGATCACATAAACATCAATATCACCGCTGGTATAGATCAGTTGATCAACAATGGAACCCGACAACATTTCCATCCAGCGCGGACGAATCGGTTTGCCCACCACGATTTTGGTTACGTTATGTTTTTTAGCATAGGCCAAAACTGCTTCTGGAATGGAGCGCCCGGTGAGGATGCGTGTTCGCGCCCCCAGCTCTTCAGCAAGCTGCATGGTTTTTGCTACTCGTTCAATATTGGCTTCATTTAATTCAGGTTTTGAAGTCAAATTCACATGAACTGCGAACCATTCCGCTTTTAGTTCGTCAGATAATCGCCGTGTTGTGCGCACCAACTTTTCAGACAGCGGACTTGGGCTGACACACACCAGCAATCGTTCGGCAACCGCCCAAGGACCCTGAATCGCTCGTGTCCGCATATAGTTGCGCATCTGTGAATCGATCCGTTCGGCTGCTCGCCTGAGCGACATCTCACGCAATGCAGAAAGATTTCCCTTACGGAAGAACTTTTCAATCGCACGTTTTGCCTGTTCAGGAACGTAAACTTTTCCTTCTTTTAACCTGATCAACAGTTCATCCGGTGGCAGGTCGATCACCTCGATCTCTGAGGCTTTATCCAATACCTTATCCGGAACCGTTTCGCGTACGATAATGCCTGTCACCTGCGCCACAACATCATTCATGCTTTCGAGATGCTGAATATTTAATGTCGTGTAAACATCAATTCCGGCATCCAGAATATCGTCGACGTCAAGGTAACGTTTGGGGTGTCGTGAATTTGGAGCATTGGTGTGTGCAAATTCATCCACCAGCACCAGTTCAGGTTTCCTTTTTATGACTGCATCCGTGTTTAACTCAGGGAGTTTGATGTCGTGATACTCAACCTGCCTGAGTGGAAGAATTTCAAGCCCCTTCACCAATGATTCTGTATCCACGCGGCCATGGGTTTCGATATAACCAATGACCACATCCACCCCCTGCTGCTGCCGTTGGTGCGCGGCTTCAAGCATGGCGTAGGTTTTTCCCACTCCTGCGGCATAACCCAGGAATATCTTCAACTTTCCACGGGAAGGCTCTTCCGTTTTTAGTTGTTTCAGAAGTTCATCAGGATCAGGGCGCGGGTTCATCACTATTATTTTATACCTTCCAGCGCAAGATTTAACTGTAATACATTCACTCTTGCTTCGCCCAACACACCAAATTGAGGTTGTTCGATGAATTGGTTAACCAATTTCATAACTGTTGCCTCGCTCATGCCCCGAGCTAAAGCGACTCTTTGAACCTGGTAATAAGCTGCTGCAATACTGATATCCGGATCCAAACCAGATGCGGATGCGGTGACAAGGTCGACAGGTATCAGCGACGAATTGACTGGGCTATTACCTTTCAAGATATTAACACGCCCCTGAACTGTATCGATCAGTGATTGAGAGAGAGGACCAAGGTTAGAGCCTGAAGAACCGGTCAAGGTTTTTTGATCGTAAGCATTATAGGGGTTCGTTGCAGTCGCAGAAGGCCTGCCCCAGAAAAATCCAGCCCCTGTGAAATTTTGCCCGATCAATTCTGAACCCATCAATTGACCATTGACTCTGATCAAGCTGCCATTTGCCTGAGATGGGAAGATCAATTGAGCCAATCCAGTGACCGTCAGGGGATAAAGGACCCCAGTGATCAGCACCAACACCCCAAAGAGGATGATAAGTGGACGCATTTGTGTTTTCATTAACTCAGCACTCCTGAAGAGAAGATCACAATCCATACGATTGAAGCGAGTAGTAACCAGGGGTGAAAAACGGTGGGAATTTTAAATAGATAGGGAGCAAACCCCACTACCACAACAGCCAAAGTGGAGAAATATCCTGCGAATTTGATCAAATGGCGTTTTTTCATCATTTTTCTCCTAGAGTAAATGTAAGAAAGCTAAAAGCATGTCGATCAATTTGATGCCAATAAATGGGGCTATCAAGCCGCCCAAACCATAAAAAAGAAGGTTGTCTCGCAGCAATTGTGCAGCAGGTTTGGGTCGATATGGAACGCCCTTAAGCGCCAATGGGATCAAGGCGATTATGATGAGGGCATTAAAGATCACCGCAGAGAGGATGGCGCTTTCAGGCGATGTCAACCGCATGAAATTCAACCTTTGCAGGATAGGGTAAGTTGATGCAAAAGCCGCTGGGATGATCGCAAAATATTTGCTGACATCGTTGGCAATGCTGAACGTGGTCAACGATCCACGGGTCATCAGCAATTGCTTGCCGATCTCGACGATCTCGATCAACTTGGTGGGGTTGCTGTCCAGGTCGATCATATTCGCGGCTTCACGCGCCGGTTGGGTACCGGTGTTCATCGCTACTGCCACATCCGCCTGTGCCAGGGCTGGGGCATCGTTTGTTCCATCTCCCGTCATCGCCACCAGACGCCCGCCGCTTTGGTACTCGCGGATCAGTTTGAGTTTGGTCTCAGGGGTGGCTTGCGCCAAAAAATCGTCCACGCCTGCTTCAGCCGCGATCGCCGCCGCCGTGAGCGGGTTGTCGCCCGTGATCATTACCGTTTTGATGCCCATTTTCCGAAGCTGCGCAAAACGTTCTTTGATGCCGCCTTTGACGATATCTTTGAGGTGAATGACACCCAGCGCCTCGCCGTTCTTTGTCACCACCAGCGGGGTTCCACCACTGTTGGCGATGCTTTCCACCGCGGAGAGAAGATCCATCGGGATCCTTTTTCCATTGGCTTCGATCAACGCCATCATCGTGTCTGGCGCGCCTTTGCGGATCTGCGTGCCGTTGAAATCCACACCCGAAATGCGCGTTTGCGCTGTAAAGGGGATGAAGTGCATCCCGCCTGGGGCTTTTTGGCTGGCGCCCATCGGCTGCCCTCGCAAACCGAACAATTCTTTAGCCAGCACCACGATCGAGCGTCCTTCAGGCGTTTCATCCACCAATGAAGCTAGTTGCGCAGCCTCGGCAAGTTCATTCGTTTTGACGCCGTTGACCGGCGTGAAAGCCACTGCCTGCCGGTTGCCCAGTGTAATGGTGCCTGTCTTGTCCAGCATCAACACGTCCACATCTCCGGCAGCTTCAACCGCACGTCCAGACATGGCGATCACGTTGCGTTGGATCAAGCGGTCCATGCCGGCAATGCCAATGGCCGAAAGTAGCCCGCCAATTGTGGTCGGGATGAGGCAGATCAACAAAGCGATCAACACCGTGATGGTGATGGGGGTTCCCTGCCCTGCAACATGCACACTGAACTGCGAGAATGGCAGCAGGGTCATGCAAACCACCAGAAACACGATGGTGAAACTCGAAAGTAAAATACTCAGCGCGATTTCGTTGGGGGTTTTCTGGCGTTTTGCACCTTCCACCAGCGAGATCATCTGGTCCAGAAAACCCTGGCCGGGATCAGCGCTGACACGCACAATTAACCAATCTGAGAGCAGTCGCGTTCCGCCGGTCACCGCCGAGCGATCGCCACCCGCTTCACGCACCACAGGCGCAGATTCACCGGTGACGGCGCTTTCATCCACGGATGCAATGCCGCACACGATTTCACCATCTGCTGGCAGGATATCTCCAGATTCAACCAGGAAGAGATCATTCTTGATTAACTTTGTTGAAGACACCAGAGTTACAACCTTCAGCGCAGCATCAAGTGTTGTTGCGGCGCCTTGCAGTCGTTTCGCCGGGGTATCCTGACGCGCCTTGCGCAATGATTCCGCCTGGGCTTTGCCGCGTCCTTCGGCCAAAGCTTCTGAAAAGTTGGCAAATAGCACTGTAAACCACAGCCAGATGGAGATTGCGCCGATGAAACCTGCTGGGGCCTCACCTTTGCCAACCAGTGCCTGGATCCATAAAACCGTGGTCAGCAGACTGCCCACCTCGGTGACAAACATCACCGGGTTGCGCACCTGATGTCGGGGATTCAGCTTCTTGAATGCCTCGATGAGGGCGTGGCGGTAAAGTTCACCGCGATTATTCTTGAGTAAGGGTTTATCGCGGTTCATTAGAATAACCTTCCTGTGCCAAGCATTAACTGTTGAACAATTGGACCCAATGCAAGCGCAGGTACATAACTGAGTGCCCCAACGATGATGATGACACCTATCAACCAACCGATGAAGAGCGGGGTATGACTGGGTAAGGTACCACCGCTGGCAGGGATGATCTTCTTTTGTGAAAGTGAGCCTGCCATCGCCAACACTGGCACGATCAACGCGAAGCGGGCGATCAACATGGCAATCCCGAGCGCGATGTTGTAAAAAGCTGTGTTTGCGCCCAAACCTGCAAAGGCGGAGCCGTTGTTATTTCCAGCGGAAGAAAAAGCGTAAAGCACTTCACTGAAACCTTGCGGACCGTTATTAAAGATGGATGCCCTGCCGCTTGAACTGATCAACGCAATCGCTGTTCCAAACAGAACGGTTACCACAGGGATCAACACAATGACCGCTGCCATCTTCATCTCGTGGATCTCAATTTTCTTGCCGAGATATTCGGGCGTGCGCCCTACCATCAAACCGGCGACAAAGACTGCGATCACCACAAAAGCCAGCATGCCGTACAGCCCTGAACCTACGCCGCCAAAGATCACCTCACCCAGCATCATCATCCACATCGGCACCAACCCTCCAAGCGGAGTAAACGAATCATGCATCGCATTGACCGATCCATTGGATGCCGCCGTGGTAACCGTCGCCCAAAGTGCAGAATTAACCACACCAAAACGTGCTTCCTTGCCTTCCATGTTCTCCGCGGATTGATCGATGCCCATTGAGCCGAATGCAGGGTTGCCCTGAGATTCCGCTTTGATCGCGATGCCAGCCATCAACACAAGGATGATCATCATTGCCGCCAGCAGCGCCCACCCCTGCTGCGTATCGCCGACCATCTTGCCAAAGGTGTAAGTCAAAGCTGCAGGGATCAACAATATTGAGAGCATCTCAAGGAAATTTGAAAAGGGGGTCGGGTTCTCAAACGGATGTGCCGAATTGACATTGAAGTAACCACCGCCGTTGGTACCCAATTGCTTGATCGCCACTTGAGAGGCTACCGGTCCCAGTGGGATGGTCTGCGAAACGACACCTGATGTGTGGTCCACAGTCTGGCTGACAATGTTCGCATGGAAGGTTTGCACGACGCCCTGTCCAACCAGGAACATGGCCAGAATAATGGAAAGCGGCAGCAGTATATACAATGTGGACCGGGTCAAATCCACCCAGAAACTGCCAAGTTTGTTG
>DAIEPS010000098.1 GCA_027348305.1 Anaerolineaceae bacterium
ACGGAATATTCGGGGGATCTTTCCACCACCATCAGTTAGAACGGTCGCCAAAGCATACATGACATCTGAGCCTTTGTTATATCTGACGATTTCAATATGAGTACTTGTATCCGGATAGATCCCAGAGGTGATGGCAATGTGGTCATTCCAATCCTTACTGCGGTCGCGTGAATCCACCCCTAAAATGGCTTCAGAATTGGTACGGGTAAAATCACCCACTTTGTCTGACAGATCGGGTAAAAGCCCTTTTTCTTTACATTCCAGCAGCAGTTTCACCGTCCCCAGAACACCACCGCTGAACACTATGCTGCCGCTTTCATAGATCGTTTCCTTTTTACTCAATCCATGTGAGGTGACCGCCACAACCTGGTACCGGCCTTCAGCCAGTGGTTTGACCTGCTTGACCTCTGTTTCCGGGATGATCGTGACCCCTAATTGTTCGGCAAAGTACAAATAATTCTTGTCAAGAGTATTCTTGGCGCCGTTGGGGCAACCGATCATGCATGCGCCGCATAATTTGCAACCTTTGCGCGCCGGTCCTTCTCCACCAAAGTATGGATCAGGGACTTCTTTATCAGCCTCACCGAAGAAAACACCCACCGGGTTAATATGAAAAGTGTCTTCTTCACGCAATTCGATACCCACTTCACGCAGTGCCTGATCTGCATTACCAATACTTGGGCAGACTACCGCACCCAACATGCGGCTGGCTTCTTGATAGTGAGGGGACAGTTTTTGCTTCCATCCACTGCCGCCCCATTCTGGTTTTTCAAAAATATCATCATTGGGCACGATCAATTGATTGGCGTACACCAGGCTGCCGCCTCCAACACCTACGCCATTGAGAGCTAAAACATGTCGGAATAAAGTCAGCGATTGAATTCCAACCAGCCCCAGCTTTGGCATCCAGATTGATTTGCGTAAATTCCAGTTGGTTTTCGGAAAATCTTCAGCTTTATAACGCAGCCCTTTTTCTATTACGGCAACTTTATAACCTTTTTGTACCAGCCTCAAAGCGGATACTGCCCCGCCAAAACCCGACCCAATCACAATGAAATCATACGAGTCCATAATGAAAATCCCTCCTTTCCAATAAAAACCTAACAAACACACATATTGTTATAATTAATAACACTTTAAAATAGGTTCGTTATGCTGAAAAATAAAAAGAACAGGTTTCAAAATAATGAAACCTGTTCTTTTGTTGCGGAAATTTGTTAATTCTTTAGACTGTGTATCGGCGCGGGGATCTTGCCGCCAAAGGCGATGAAGCGCCCGGATTTGCCCACGCTGCGCACCGGCGCGATGGTACTCTCTCCAAACAGTCCGCCAAAGGCCACAAAGTCGCCGGCTTCCTTGCCCGGCACGGGGATAAGGCGCACCGCGGTGGTCTTGCCGTTGATCATGCCAATCGCCATTTCATCTGCAATGATGGCTGAGATGGTCGCCGCGTCCACCGATCCGGGGATGGCGATCATATCCAGACCTACCGAACACACGCTGGTCATGGCCTCAAGCTTTTCAAGTCCCAGGCTGCCGTCACGAACCGCATCCGCCAGGTAGCGGTCTTCGCACACCGGGATGAACGCGCCGCTCAAACCGCCCACACTCTGGCTGGCAAAAGCACCGCCTTTTTTAACCGCATCATTGAGCATGGCCACTATGGCGGTCGTGCCCGGCGCGCCGATGGCATCCATGCCCAGGATCTTCATAATCTCACCCACACTGTCGCCCACGTTGGGGGTCGGCGCCAGCGAAAGGTCCACCACACCAAAGGGGATCTTCAATTCCGCGGCCACCCGGCGTCCGATCAATTCGCCGCAGCGTGTCACGCGAAAGGCAGTTTCTTTGATCTCTTCTGCCAGGTCATGCAGACCCAAATTCTCGGCCCCGTCTCTTGCGATACGGCGTTCCAGCGCGCGGGCGATCACCCCGGGGCCGCTGACACCCACGTTGATCACCACTTCATGCTGGTCGAGGCCGTGGATGGCTCCCGCCATAAAGGGGTTGTCTCCCGGTTGGTTGGTAAACACCACAAACTTGGCAGCTGCGAAGCCGCCAGAATCTGCGCTGCGTTCAGACAGTTCCTTGATCACGCAGCCCAGCCGCGCCACTGCATCCATGTTGATGCCGGCGCGTGTGGAACCCACATTGACCGAGGAACAGATTTTTTGAGTGGTACTGAGCGCTTCAGGGATGGAATTGATCAGTTCGGTATCGCCTGAAGTGACGCCGTTGGCTACATCCGCGGAGTAACCGCCCAGGATGTCGATGCCCACCAATGAAGCCGCTTCATCCAAGGCGTGCGCGATTTGGATGAAGCCCTCCCGGTTAAACCCGGCGCCCACATGGGCGATGGGGGTCACGGAAATGCGTTTATTAACCACCGGTACGGCATATTCGCTGCTGATCTGTTCACAGGTCTGCACGAGTTTGCCGGCGTGGCGGGTGATCTTCTCAATGATCGCCTGGCAGGTCTGCGCCGCGTCCGCGCGGTGGCAGTCCAACAGGCTGATGCCCATGGTCACGGCGCGTACATCCAGGTTTTCTTTCTGGATCATCTCAACAGTTTTGAGAATATCTTCAGAACGCATGATTAAAGCTCCCTTTTGGGGCGGATGGGCAGGCTGATCTCGTTAACCGCCTTGAAAATATCGTAATGCTGAAGCACCACTCTCAGGTTGTGTTCCAGACCAAAGTCAGCCAAAGCACCCCTCACTTCACACACGGAGTCGCAGCGGCTCAGGTCAACCTCAAGCATCATCACGAACTCTCCGTGTCAAAGTGTTGTCGAGAGATCGAGGATATTGATCTGGTGTTTGACACAGAAACCGGCCACCCGCGCCACGAATCCGACCTGATCCGCGCCGCTGGCGGTGAGCACGTAGCGGTTCTCGGGGTTGCCCGCTGTGGGCAGCGCTTCTTCGATCGGATTAACGAGAATATTGAGCGGGGTCGGGCTTTTGGTATCCACCTCGGCCAGTTTAGCCTCGATGACCTGCCTGGTGACCGATGCAGGGAAGCCCGCGCGAATGATCATGGTGTAATAACCGCACATCACGCTCTGCCTTGAATCCGCAATGTTGCCGGCCAGTTCGGCCAGCGCACCTGAGATCTCGTGCACAATGCCAATGCGGTCCCGCGAGGTGATGGAAATAATGTATTCAATGGATTGGGTTGACATAAGAGAACCTGGTGGTCTGAACTTGGATTTAACGGTTGATTATACTCAATACCTGTTTCTGCTACGGAAAATTAAATGTTTTCATTGACAATGAGAAGGTTAGCATATATGTTTTCATTACCAATGAAAAGGTTAATGATATTGTTTTCACTGCCAATGAAAAGGTCGAAAACAACTATTTACTTCCGCGGATGTTCCTTCACAAACTCACGGATGTAGTCCATGATATCCACGGTGGTATGCCAGCCCAGCTCTTCTCGCGCCTTTGAGGCATCGTTTTCAGATTCCTCGCGCCCAGGGTAGCCGTCAACCAGCTCAATCGGTCCGCCAAAAGCCTCTGCGACTTCGAGTACGGAATGGCTTTGCGTCGCGCCCAATGCGTAGCCGTCACCTGAACCTTTTTCACCGGTCAGCATGATGCCGCGCGCCAGGTCTTTGACGTAAGTGAAAGCCCGCTTTTGCGTCCCCGGTTTGACCACCGGCAGCGGCAGCCCTTTGAGGTATAGATGCTCATATTTGGCAATGACTGTAGCATACTTGCTCTCCCCTTTTTCACGCGGACCGAAGCCGTTATAGAAATAGCAGATCGCGTAAGGCAGGTCGTACCATTTGCCGTAATCGTTGATCAGATCCACATTGACAGACTTGGTGAAGGAATAGGGGTTCTGATGGCGTCCGTTGCCTTCCACCGCGAAGCGTGTGCTGGAGGCCGCGTAGACCAGCTTTTTCACCTTGTGCAGGCGGCAGTACTCAACCACCGCAAAGGTACCCGTGATGTTCATATCGTATACCAGCGCCGGTTCTTCACGCGAAGGGGTGATGCGTGCATATTCGCCGAGGTGATAGATCAGGTCGGGCGTTTCAGGCACCAGGGTTTCGATATCTTTGGTGTGCCCGCGCCGATATTCCGCTCCGGGGATGTGGTTGTCCTCGCTGCCGTTGAAATAATTATCCAGCGAGATCACCTGATTATTGGGGTCAGCCACCAGCAGTTCGACCAGGTGTGAACCCACATGCCCTGCCCCGCCGGTAACCAATATTATTTGTTTGCTCATTCTACCTCTTTGATTTTGATACCTTTATTATCACCCAGTTTTGAATTCTTTGATTTTTTCAATTCTGCGGTTCATCGGTTTCATAGATAAAGGTGTGCCGTTTAACGATCTGCTTGTCCTTCACAATGAACATAGCCACTCCCTTGCGGATCGACTGCCTGTTGCCCGAATCCATTCGATACCATTCCAGGTAGGCAGAGAGTACATCGTCATGACAGATCGCGTCAATGACCTCCACACCAATGGTGGGTTCCCGCAGAAATAGTTCCTGCAAAAAATCCTTTGAGTTTTGGATGTGATCCACTGAGGGATCACCGATGTCATCATCAAAATAAGCCTTATCCAGGTAATCGTCCAGGGCTTTGACATTTCTTTTGCCAAACAGCTCGTCAAAATACTCGCGGATGAATTCCAACCCTTGCTGGTTGTTCATTTCTCACACACCATCAACAGGTAATCTCCTGATTCGTCGATATTTCCCGGCCAATTCGGATGGAACGCCACCTTTGAGAAACCGCATTCCTCTGCCATGATGCGCAGATCGCCCTCCGTGTAAGCCTGGTGGTTGTCGGCCATTTGCTGTACTTCACCATTAGCAGGGTTGATCACATACATCCTGCGAGTAGCGGCCTGCATGGCTTCATTCCAGAAACTCTCTTCCAAAAAGAGATACGGTTCTTCCGAGAACAATCCGCCCTGGCTGGAGTGCCATGCGGGTGCGGTCAAGCCAAAGCCGTGCAGACAGGAGTAGGAATTCAACTCGATCAACAAGCGGCCGTCGTTCTTTAAGGCTTGATGTGCTTTCTTCAAAATCGCACGGGCATCAGGCTTGCGAAAGGTATTGAACTCACCGTAGATCAGCATCACCAGGTCAAAGCCGTTGCCATAATCGAAAGTGCGCAGGTCGTGATGAATGTAGGTGGCCTCTGTGTGGTTTTCAAGGTCGTGTTTTTGTGCATATTCTATCGATGCAGGCGAAAAATCGACCCCCGTGCAGGTGTGCCCCAGCCTGGCAAGGCGTGAAACATAGAACCCGGGGCCGCAGCCAAGATCAAGCACATGTGAAGGCTTTTCGTTGAGGAGTTCATGATGGATCCAGGCCACATGCTGATCAACGATCTCAAACCTGCGGCTGGCAGCGTTATGTTCCTGAGACAGGTGTTCGCGCAGCATGCGCCGACTGAACCCCGGTTCATCCCAAGGAATCTTTTCGCCTTCCGTCCACGGGATCGCCTTCTCATTGCGATTTACAATGTCCATCAGATGCATAGCCACCTCTCTATTCCCGATCATGGCAATAATTATAGTGGTTGTGAGCCTATATTGAAAAGTGCCTTCCTCAATAAGGGAAGGCACTCGATGAATTCATTACTCTCTATGGTGTACTTCGTGTGAGCGTGGCTTCTGACGGCAGGTAATACTCCCCGGCGGGTGCCGCGGTGATCTTCCATTGGATGGTGTTCACATCAATATAGGTGATCTCGGCAGTACCAGGTTGATCGGTAAATGAGCTTTTGAACTGCACCTTCACCACTTTACCTTGTAACCACCCGTTTATAGAGGCTTCAAGAGAATCGATCTTGTTACCATTTTGAGCCACCACTTCATGCTGCCCATAGATCTGCTTCCAATCCTGATAGAGGTCCAGCGTGAAACCGGTGGCGGCGTCCACCCAGTGACCGTCCAGTGAAAAACCGGGGTTATATTGGGCCACGTCAATTTCAACCGTGTAGATCTTTTGCTCAGGCGTCAGCCCGCAGGCATCCAAAGGCTGGTCAGCGGGGCAGACCACACCCATTTCGGGCTTCCAGTTGGCTTTGATCAGCATCAGCCCCATGTCGCGGTACATGCCGGCCATTGAGCCGGTGGCACCGTCCGCTGAATAATCCGGCTGCAACGTCCAACCCAGGCCGACCGTATCTGTCAGGTTTTTGACCACACTGGCCGGGTCGGAGAATTCCGCACCGGTGCCGGTGGCTGTCATGCGGCAGCCCTGCCCTGCTTCGCGGGCAACCGCATCCAGAAATGGTGCATACGACTCAAGGTAAACCTCTTTATTGAGAGCGGTGGCCGCTTCCTCTTGTATCAATTGACATAAACTGATTTCAACAGGTTCATAGAGATAAGCAGAAGCAGGGTCCACCGTCTCGGCAGGGATCTCGATGCGGAATGAATACTGGATATCTTCTTTGGCCAATGAACGGATCTCAACGGTGTACGTTTGATCTTCTGTCAGAACCTGGCTCCAATAAGCTTCAGGCTCAGTTGTCACGACAGTCCCTGAAGCGTCCATGATCGACAGCGTTGCCAGGGGTGAATCCGTGGATGGCGGTTCTGTGGTCAACCACATGGATACCTGCTGCCCTTTTAACGCTGTGACCGTAAAACGGATGGCCGTATTGGGCTGCAGGTCGCCAGGTGTTTGCATGAACGTATTTCCGGCAGGGAACTTAAGCTCACCGGCGTCCGTAACCTGCCAGGCGGTGGCAGTCGGCTCGCTGGTGGCTTCGGTCAGTGTGGAAGTTGCGG
>DAIEPS010000099.1 GCA_027348305.1 Anaerolineaceae bacterium
CGAACACGCTGGCCGAATTAGAGAAAGTGAATACTGAGAATCAGTTCAAAAAATCTGTTATCCAATTCAGGGTAGCTCAAATTCAATCTATGATAAACTGGTTAATTAGGTTGCATAATGCTATCAATAAGGAGACAGACCTTGAAAAAGAATAGATTGATTCCCATCGCAATAGTTCTGGTATTGGTGATCGGCTTGCTGGCTGGATGCACCTCACCGGCCGCGCCAACAACAGCGCCAACAGAGGCGCCGACAGCCACTCCAACGGCAGCCCCAACTGAAGCCGCCGCGGCATCCGCGATTGTGGTGACCGACGCCCTTGGGCGGACGGTTGAGTTCAGCGAACTTCCCCAGCGGATCGTCATCGTCGGCAAAGGCACCACGCTTTTGGCCAATTCCGCTTTCATGTTCCCGCAGGCAGAAGACCGGGTCATTGCCTATGAACTTCGCTTGCAAATGAAGGACAGGAATTTTATCCAGACCATTTTTACAAAAAATGCAAATGTGACCCTGCTTGACAAAGATGCAGGTCCTGAACAGATCGCGCCATTGAATCCGGACCTGGTCATTACCAAGACCTATAACCAAGAAAAATTGGGCACCGCAGTTGAAGAGCTGGGCGTCAAGGTCGTTTATTTGGACTTGGAATCCACCGATAAGTTTTACCAGGATATCCGTACCCTTGGGCAGATCTTCGGCAACGATGCCCGGGCGGAAGAGATCGTGGGCTTATATCAGGCCAATGAAACCAGGATCGCCGATGCTTTGAAAGGTCTCTCCGATGCAGACAAACCCTCCGTTTTACTGCTGCAATATTCCAATAAAGGCGGAGAAGTAGCCTTCTCGGTTCCTCCGATGGAATGGCTTCAGACCGTTTTGGTGCAAAATGCTGGCGGCGCCCCTGCCTGGAAAGACGCCATCTCTGAAGGCGGATGGACTGTGGTTTCACTTGAACAGATTGCGGCCTGGAACCCGGATATGGTCTTTGTTGTCGATTATTCCGGCAAAGCCGTGGATGTGGTCGCCCAACTTAAAGCTGATGCCAACTGGCAGGCTCTGAACGCGGTCATCAACAGCAAGATCTACGCTTTTCCGGTTGATTTCTTGAGCTGGGACCAGGCTGATCCACGTTGGGGGCTTGGCGAATTGTGGCTGGCCTCGAAACTCCATCCTGACCGCTTTGAAGGCATCAAATTTACAGACGAACTGAGCAGTTTCTACAAGTCTTTCTACGGGCTTGATGAAGCCACCATTAACGAAAAGATAATGCCCCTCGTATCGGGCGATTTCTAATTCTCAACCTTTTGTGGGGTGACCCAATGGCCACCCCACAAACATAGAGTGACTTTGAAAAAAAACCTCTGGCTTTCACCCATCATCCTCATTCTGATCCCTTTGCTGGTGTTTCTCATTTCACTGGTCATGGGCAGGTACCCCAAACCGCTGTTCATGCCGATCTCCGTATTGATAAATGATGAACTGGCGCAGCGCCTGGTGTTCAGCCTGAGGCTGCCGCGCCTGCTCAGCGCCATGTGCCTGGGGATGGCCCTTTCGGCAGCCGGCGGTGTGATGCAGATGCTCTTTCGCAATCCGCTGATCGAACCGGGCTTTTTGGGTGTCACCCAGGGTGCCGGCTTTGGCGCCGCCCTCAGCATCATCTTTTTGGGATCCTCCCCGCTGCTGGTTGAAACCAGTGCCACGTTTTTTGCTGTGGCGGGTTTATTGTTCTCATATTTCATCGCGCGCAGGATCCGCTTTGGCGGGTGGGTGCTGCGTTTGATCCTGGCCGGGATCGCCGTCTCGGCATTCTTCTCCGCCGGCCTGGGCGTCTTGAAATATCTGGCAGACCCAACCTCGCAACTGCCCGAGATCACCTTCTGGCTGCTGGGCGGATTGTGGTCGGTCACATGGCGCGACCTGTTCTATATTTTGCCTGTCGTGGTGATCGGTCTGGTGATCATTTACCTGATGCGCTGGCGCTTGAACTTGCTCTCCCTTGGGGATGAGACCGCTGCTTCACTGGGGGTTTCCGTCAAAACCGAGCGCACCCTGCTGCTGGGTGTCAGCGTGGCCATCACAGCCGTGGTCGTCTCTGTGGCGGGCATCGTGGGGTGGATCGGCTTGATCATTCCACACATCGCCAGGCGTCTGGTGGGTGCCAATTCTGCCAACTTCATCCCCGTCAGCATCGCCATTGGCGGCGCATTTGCCATCCTGTGTGACGATATTGCCCGCACGTTGTCAGCAGGCGAAATTCCGCTTGGCATTATCACATCACTTTTAGGCGCGATCATTTTCCTGGCCTTAATGATCAGCCCCGGTGTGAGGTTGAAGCAATGAGCCAGCCCATTTTATCCATCTCCAACCTCGAATTCAGCTACGAACCGGATCAAAAGAATGTGCTCAACGCGATCTCATTTGAGATCCAGCCCGGCACGATTACTGCCATCCTTGGGCCGAACGGCGCCGGAAAGACCACCTTGATCCACCTGCTGCTCGGGTTGCGCAAACCCTTGAGCGGCAGCATACTGTTGAAAGACAAGTCTATTGGCCATTATTCCCGCAAGGAATTAAGCCAGTGGATCGGGCTAGTCCCCCAATCTGAGTATGTTCCCTTTGAATACAGCGTGCTGGAATACGTCTTGTTGGGGCGCGCGCCTTACCTGGGTCCGCTTGACCTGCCTTCTGAGGCGGATGTTGAGATAGCCCGGCAGGCATTGCTCCAGGTTGGGATCGAGCACCTTGAAAAACGCCCCATCCCTGAGCTGAGCGGCGGCGAGTTACAGCTTGTGCTTATTGCCCGCGCATTGGCACAGCAGCCCAAAGTGCTGCTTCTGGATGAACCCACCTCGCACCTTGACCTGAGCAACCGCAACATCACTCTTCAAATATTGAACCAACTCCGTTCAACCGGTGTGACCGTGCTTTTCACCACTCATGATCCTGAAGCGGCTTCGCTGGTGGCCAACAACCTGGTGCTCATGCGCCAGGGCAGGGTGATGCATACCGGCACGCTTGAAACCACTTTTACCAGTCAGAAGCTGAGCGAGACTTACGGCACGCATATTGATGTTATCCAGGTGGATGGGCTGCCCGTGGTGCGTTCACTGGAAAAACTGCAATGACCTCAAAGATTTGGATCATCACAGGACCGTGCCAGGTTGGGAAAACGCGATTCTGCAGCTTTCTGCTCCAACACGCGCAATCGCAAGGGCTGCAACTGGCAGGGGTGATCTGCCCTCCTGTCTATGCTGAACAGCAAAAGACCGGCATCTCCATAGAGGATCTGAAATCACATGTTAGAAAAACCCTCGCCGTAAAGCGGACCTCGGAGACAGAAGGGCTGATGACAGAGCGCTGGGTCTTTGACGAAGAGGCATTAACATGGGGTAACCAATTGCTGGCAGAAACGGACGGATGTGACCTTCTCCTTGTTGATGAGCTTGGTCCGCTTGAGTTCACCCGCGGACAGGGCTGGCAAAACGGGCTGCTGGCGATCGACAAAGGGGAATACAGGATCGCGGTGGTGGTCATCCGCCCTGCGCTGGTGGAAACGGCCGTCAAGCGCTGGCCTCACGCCCAGATGGCCGAGATTCCGCCGAATCTTGCTGATGAAGACATGCACCTCTTGATCAAAAAAATCCTACAGATTTAAAAAAGATTTTTAATAAACCATTCTCAAGTAAAATAATTGCGTATGGCATCCACCTGCGGCAATCATTTTTATATAGAGGAATGATGAATTTAATTAATCGGATCATGGGTAAAAAACCCAAATTAGGGCTGGCATTAAGCGGTGGCGCCACGCATGGGGCTGCCCATATCGGTGTTTTACAGGTACTGGAACGCGAGGGCATCAAACCGGATTTCGTTGCCGGCACCAGTGCGGGAGCGCTTGTGGGAGCCGCCTATTGTGCCGGTGTGCCGCTGGATGACCTGGAAAAACTGTTTCTTTCCATTGCCTGGCCAACCCTGGTGAAACTTTCCATCATTAAACCGCTGGCACTGTTTGACACACAACCCATGGAAGACTTTATCAGGAAGAATATCGGCGATTGTGAATTCAAAGATCTGAACCTGCCCTTTGCCGTCATTTGCTGCGACATTGTGAGCGGTGAACGGGTTGTGATGGATAAAGGGCCTGTCGCCCCCTGCGTACGTGCCAGCGCGGCCATCCCCGGATTGTTTTCGCCTGTCGAGATCGATGGACGTCTATTGGTGGATGGCGGTGTGGTGGATAACCTGCCTGTGGAACACCTGAGCGTGATGGGAGCCGACTTTACCATTGGTGTTGATGTCTCTTCTCCGTCCAAACGCGGAAAACGCCCTGAGAATCCTTTTGAAAACTTGTTGGCCATGGTCTATATCATGCAGGAACGTTCCACTTCATTGAATCGGGACTATTGTGATTGCTTCATCAAACCAAAAATTTCTCAATACTCTTCATGGGGGTTTGGCGACTCAGACAAAATGATCGAAGAAGGCAGAAAGGCAGCGGAAGCCGCCCTGCCGCAACTGATCAAATTCATGCCCAAAAAATAACCGTTAATTTCCATTGTCAGTAGAGGAACCGCATCAAATGTGGTTCCTTTTTTCTATTTTTACTTCAATCCACTCAAATTCTTGTTCTTAATAAAAAGTTACGCAAACTTGAACGAACTTACAAGTTTGTAATATCTACCTTTTTTATCTTGTTAAATTACCAATAAATTACTATAATATGACTTATAAATAAGAATTGATGGAAAACAAGATGAAAAAACTAACCCTGAAATACAAATTCCTTTCCTTTGTCGCGGCGTTGATCATTGTCTTCGGCATTCTCCCCCCTACGTCAGTACAGGCGGCTGCAAGCACCACCTCCATTGAATCATTTGCTGCCTCCTTAAAGAAAACAGATGCTTCTCAATTGGTCGGCGTTTTTGTGAAAAATGTCATGGCAGTTAAAGTGGTTCAACAATCATCGGCCACTTATGTCTCCACCAGTTCAGGCACAGTCACTCAATTCGGCATGGCCAGCCAATATGGATCGATCGGCCTGTTGGCCCACAACTATCTGTCTGGCGCCAGTTTTTCAAAAATCGGGTCAGGAACCGAGATCATCCTGGTCTATGGTGATGGCAGCACAAAGAAATACACTGTAACCTCCGTCAAAAAATATCAGGCGCTCAGCCCAACCGACCCCTATTCCAACTTTGTAAATCTGAGCAACCCCGATGCCACACTTACCAGTTCAGACGTGTTCAATGAAACCTACGGATCCGGCGGTCTGGTATTGCAAACTTGTATCAGTAAAAACGGAAATTCTTCGTGGGGACGCCTCTTCGTTATCGCGTCAGCCGCATAATCTTTCTCCCTTTTCTGCAAACCTTATAAAACACAAGAACAGCCTACAAAAGCTGTTCTTGTGTTTTATAATCAATGAAACCGCACATATAGGGAGAAAACCATGAGCATCCAGACCATCGCACCTAAAGATCTTTCAGTCAAGATCCATTCCTTGTGGGATAAAGGCTGGTTCCTTCTTTCAGCCGGCAGTTTCGCAGAAGGCAAATTCAATTGTATGACCGTTTCATGGGGGTGGATGGGGACCATCTGGAATAAACCCGTGGTTCAGGTTCTGGTCAGACCCACCCGCCATACCTATGGTTTTATGGAATCAAACCCGGATTTCACCATCTGCGCATTCCCAAACCATTATCGCAAAGCCTTGAACTTGTTGGGAACAAAATCCGGAAGGGACGGCGACAAGATCAAAGAATCCGGTCTTACCCCCTGCAAAAGTTCTGCGGTTACAGCCCCCTCCTATATCGAAGCCAACCTGGTGATCGAATGTCGTAAGATCTACACAGACGTGATCAAACCGCAGGGTTTCATCGACGGATCGATCGAAAGCCATTATCCCCTGGCGGATTATCACAAGATCTATTACGGCGAGATCCTCACCCTTCGGGGCGATCCTGCCCTTTACACCAGTTAAATAAAAAATGGATGGCTCGAGACGGTAGCCATCCATTTTGTTTTCCCCCTGTAGCGAAGTTATGAAATTGCCCTTATGTGGGCAGTTTTCGAAATAATCAAATGTGAGTGTTCTGTCCGTTAAATAAACTGATAAATGCCTTAACCACCTCCGGGTCATACATTTTCCCGGAATTTTTCTCGAGTTCTGCAATGGCTTCTTGATGCGTGCGCGGAGCCTTGTAAACACGCCCTTCGGTCATGGCCGAATAAGAATCCACCACCGCGATGATCCTTGCGCCCATGGGTATTTGATCACCTTTCAGCGCATGCGGATAACCCTTGCCGTCAACCCTTTCATGGTGTGAAAGGATGATCGAAGCAATGTTTTCGAGACCGCTTAACCCTTTTACTATATGAGCCCCAACTTCAGAATGAGATTTCATGACTTCCCATTCTCGTGTGGTCAATGGACCCGGTTTATGCAGAATTGAATCTTCGATGCCGATCTTGCCAATGTCATGCAGCAACGCTGCCCAACATAGTTCGCGTGTTTCGCGAGCAGATAATTTAAAGTGCCGGGCGATCTGTTCTGAGAGAGAAGCCAGCCGTTTGCTGTGAGCGCCGCTGTATGGATCCCTCGTTTCAAGGGTCTTCGAGAGCGCCAACACGATTTCGATGGATGAATTCTCAATTTGTTCGTTGAGCTGTTTCCGATGGACAGCATTCCCCAATTGATCTGCGATCAAGTCAACCAGGTAAAACGTATCCAGCGGGAATGCATCAATTTCAGA
>DAIEPS010000009.1 GCA_027348305.1 Anaerolineaceae bacterium
AGCACCAGATATTCATGTGACTGACGTGACATTTCATATCCTAATAAGTTCTTGGTAACTGGTTTAAATAGTCCTCTGGTATGTTGAAATTCCAAATAAACTGTCTAAAATATATAGTAGAGCATTCAAGAAGTAATTTAGGAGATGAAAAATCATGTCCGCTACTTCGAATTATTCTGTTTCGCAATCTCATGTAATCTATAAAGTGGCTGCTGCTTTCGCCTTTATGTTAAGTATTGCCGTGGGGGGATTCTTCCCGATATTCGCCATTCCCTGGATGTTTTTTGTGGCTTATCTTGGACTCGATTATCGAAAAGAACTCAAGGGCAGTTTTTTATGGGAAGTTGAACAGGGATTGATGCTGGCAGCGATAGTGCTAGGGGCGGCTATTTTTGTGGTACTCGGTTTTGTCTTACCATGGACGTCCAAACCGTTGAGGTGAAACTGTCATTGCGAACCCCGCCAAGTTTACTTACAAAAGGAACTATGAACGTACGGGGTGAAGCAATCCCCAACACGGCATTTAATTTTGGATATAGAATTAAGTATGCAAGGCACTTATCATGTTTATATTCTCACCAACAAATACAACACCGTCCTCTATACTGGAGTGACAAGTGATATTTACAACCGGGTTCTCGAACACACTGATAAAGTGTATTCAGGATTTACTTCAAAGTACAACGTCCACAAGTTGGTGTATTTCGAAGGGTTTGAGGATATCAATCAAGCGATTGCCAGAGAAAACCTGATTAAGGCAGGCTCCAGGCAAAAGAAACTTGACTTAATCAATTCAATGAATCCCAACTGGGAAGATTTGTGGGAAAAGGAATTTGGAGAAAATCACAAAGCCATCTAGATTTTATGATCTTTGTTGGGGATTCCCCTACGGGGACTATGTGCCACGCCCCGACGGTCCTCGATTCGTTTAGACAAATATTGCGGGGCTCGCAACACCTGCACTGGCAGCATGTGCTAGTGTGACAGTTGATCGGTGTTGGGGATTCCTCCTTCGGAGGACATTGTGCTTCGCCCCGACATTCCTTGCTCATATATGGACTGATTTTGCGGGGCTCGCAATGACATAATTACTTGCTGGCTCGCAACACCTGTACTGGCAGCATGTGCTAGTGTGACAAGCACGCTAATTCCCGACGATCATGATGAATTCACCTTTACGCGGACCGATCTGCTTGCGAACGGTTTCAGCTTCACCGCGGTAGACAGTTTCGGTGGGCAGGGTCATGTCATAACCCACGGTCACCCAGATGGTTTTGCCGAAGACTTTGATCACATCATCCAGCAGGGCGCCGAGACGGTAGGGGGTATCCATGAGTACAACGGGGATGCGCAGGGTGCGGTAGCGGGTTAACTCAGACCGGCGTTTATCGGGGTCACGATTAAGGAAACCTGCGAACACGAAACGTCCCATCTTGAAGTCGAGCACAGAGAGCGCCGCCATCAGCGAGGAAGCTCCTGGGATAGGTGATACGGTGACGCCCGAACTGGACGCCAGTTGGATCAGGTAGGAACCCGGATCGGAAAAGACAGGCGTGCCGCAATCCGAGATCATGGCCAGGCTTTGCCCGTTAAGGAGCCGCACCAGCAGGTCCGCGGCAGATTCTTCTTCATTATGTTCGTTGAGCAGGGCGAGTTCCTTGCCCTCGATGCCCAGCTTTTTCAACAAAGTGCTGCCTGGTTTGGCTTCTTCACAAACCACGGCATTCACGGATTTTAAGATCTCAATGGCACGCAGGGTGATATCCCCGTCATTGCCGATGGGTGTCGCCACCACGTAAAGTGTTCCAAAGGTTTTCATGTGTGTTCCTTTCGTGTTCGGAAACAATTGTACATTATAAACGTTGGAGAACAGAGAACAGAGAACAGAGAGTTATATTTCGTAATTCGTATTTTGCGAATTGTGGAATCTGTCTTGCGTAAAATTTTCACGATCTATTTAATGCAATGCTTTGGTATGGCCTTTCTGAAAATATAAATAATCTGCAAAATTCTTTGAAAAAGTAATATATTACATTCCAATTTTCTTCAGGGCCATGCTATGATTAACCCACTTTCAAAAAAAGGTGGAGTGATGAAATTCTCAAAACTATCCAAGGTTTCGCTATTACTGGCCGGCATGTTCTTTCTGGATAAGGTGCTGGCTTTTGTACGTCAAATTCTGATCGCGCGTCAATTCGGCCTGTCACCCGAACTGGATGCCTTCAATGTGGCCAACAACATCCCGGACCTGCTGTTTGCGTTGATCTCGGGCGGCGCGCTGGCCATCGCCTTCATCCCCGTGCTGACACAGGTGCTCACCCGCGACGGACAGGCGCCCGCGTGGAAGCTCTTCAGCCGCATCGCCAACCTGGCGTTTATTGTAACTGCAGGGTTGGCTCTGATCGTGGCGATCTTCGCCGGCAGCATGGTTCGCGCCGAGATCGGCATCGCCCCCGGCTTTACAACCTTGCAGCAAGACCTGGTGATCAAATTGATGCGCATGAACCTGATCGCCACCCTGATCTTCTCGATCAGCGGATTGGTGATGGCCGGTCTGCAGGCCAACCAGCATTTTCTTTTACCGGCTTTGGCTCCCATTTTCTACAATGTCGGCCAGATCATCGGCGTGACCATTCTCTCGCCTGAAAAGGGGTACACACTCGGCCCCATCACCCTGCCAGCGTTCGGGTTGGGCGTCCAGGGGCTGGTTTATGGCGTGATCATCGGTGCGGTGCTGCACCTGGCCATCCAGATCCCGGGGCTGGTCAAATATAACTTCAAGTGGATCCCGAGCCTGGACCTGAAGAATGAGGATGTGCGCAAGGTGATCCGCCTGATGGGTCCGCGTTTGGTGACCATGTTTATGATCCAGCTCATTTTCATCGTGCGCGACAACCTGGCCTCCCGCCTGGCTGCAGGTGCGGTGACTTCACTGACCTACGGTTGGATGATCCAGCAGGTGCCTGAAACGCTGATCGGCACGGCCATCGGCACCGCCTTGCTGCCCACACTCTCGGAACATTTTTCCACGGATCAGAAAGCCGCCTTCTCTGAAACCATCCAGAAAGCACTCAAGGTGCTGATGGCGCTGACATTGCCCATCGCGGCCACGCTGGCCATAGGATTGAAACCCTTGCTGGGGCTGGCTTTTGACTTCGGTGTGGACGGCACGCGGCTCTTGAGCTGGGTGACCGCGGGCTTTTTACTCGGGCTGCTCGGCCATTCGCTCAAGGAAGTCGGTGCGCGTTCATTCTACGCCCGGCAAAACGCCATCATCCCATTAATTACCGCAGGCATTAACCTAGCACTATACGCATTAATTGGCTCCCTGCTTTACAAACCCCTTGGCGCGGCCGGGATTGCACTCACCGACTCGCTGGTCTTCACGCTTGAAGCCGTGCTTCTGCTGGTTCTGCTCAACCGCAAGATGATGCCTGCCATCAAACTGGATTCCACCTGGGTGAGAGCCTTGCTGGCTGCCGTGACAGCCGGCCTGGTAACCTGGGGAAGCCTGGCCTTTTTATCCACGAGAGTGCATCCGCTGATCGCGGAAACGGTACCCATGATTCTAGGCGTAACCGCATCCCTGCCCTGGATCAGGCGCGAATTGCGCCTCTTATTAAAGCTGTAAGTAAATTCAAATCGGAAGACAATCAATTACGGTATAATTATCGCCATGCCAAAAAAGAACCTATCTGAAAACGAAAACATTGAATCCACGCCAGAAGAGACCAGACCGGTCAAAACTGGCAGGAAGGTATTTAAAGACAAAGCACCCGAGATCTATACGGATGCCAACACTTTGGATGCCACCGTCCCCGTAAAAGTCAAAACCAGGAAACCTGCGGCCAAACCACAGGAAGTTGAGATGGAAACACCTGTCTCAGCGGATGAATCCATGAAAACCAGTGCTGAGAGCAAACCGGTTAAAGTACACCGCGCGAAATGGGTCTGGTTGGGAATTCTGATCATCATTGTGATCACGGCTATTGGAGCAGGGATTGGTTACAGTACTGCAATGAAAGCCAGGTTTACCGCAGAAACCAATCAACGACTTGAGTTGGCTACGACCAGTTATGTGAAAGCTGAACGGGATATTGCCAACGGCGACCTGAATATGGCCAGCCAGCGTCTTCAATACATCATGACCATCTACCCAGAGTACCCGGGGTTGGAAGATAAACTCAAAGAAGTTCTGACAGCCATTGCCCTCGCCAATCCGGATGCCAGCGCCGCTGTGGTCACCCCTGAAGCTGCTTTTACACCCGTGGCGACTCAAAATACCACTGAACTAAGTGTTTTGTTTACACAAGCACAGAATCAACAGGCTGCCAGTGACTGGAAGGGTTTGCTGGATACGGTCAACAAACTGCGCGACATCGATCCGAGTTATGAAGCGTTAAAAGTCGACGGATTCTATTTTCTTGCCCTGCGCAATAACGGCATCGCTAAGATCAATTCCGGCCATCTTGAAGTTGGATTGTATTATTTTGCAATGGCAGCAAAGATTGCCCCGTTGGATGGAGAAGCCCTGGGGCTCGCAGCCAGTGCAAGAGCGTACCTCGAAGCCGAATCGTATTTCGGGATCGACTATTACAAATCCACCGAATTGCTGGCTGAAGTTGCCAAGCAAAACCCCAATATGCTGGATGTCTCAGGTTATACAGCCAAACAACGCTATGTTGATTCCATGCGAGGCATTGGCGATGTTCTTATGGCTAACCTGGATTACTGCAATGCCGCCGTCCAATACGCGGCTGCCAGGGATATACTTTCATCGGAGGAAGTGCTCGCGCAGGTTCAAAAAGCAGAAGATTATTGCGCGAATCCCCCCGTCCTGCCCACCCCCACATTGGATCCGAACATACCCGCGCCCACCGCAACCCCGGATTCGTATAATCCAAATGGGTAACAGTGACTTAATGATATAGAACCAACCTCCGCAAATTGAAATCTGCGGAGGTTTTTGATTAAGTTATGAGTAAAACTAGTGCAAGATTCCGATTTCTTATACAGAAATCGGAGCCTGATTAATTCAGGAACTGTATCCAGGTCAACAAAAACCGCGGGGGTCAATTAGTAAGGGCAGAAACCGGGAATCTTTGAAGATTCCCGGTTTGTATATCAGGGTACAAGGCTGCCGGTCAGGTCGTGGGTCATGGCGCCGTTGATCAATACCGGAACCAGGCTCCCCACCTTAATTTCGTTTTCGACGATCACCAGACCGTCGATTTCTGGTGCATCTCTGAAAGAGCGGCCTACGGATATGCCGTCGCCCTGTCCTTCGATCAACACGGTGAGGTGCTTGCCGATCCAGGCCTGGTTGCGCATCAAGGAGATGCTCTCCTGCAGGCTCATCAGCTCCTGCATGCGCGCCTGTTTGACCGTTTCAGGGACTGTGTCACCCAGGGGTTCGCTGCTGGTTCCCGGTTCAAACGAAAACGGAAATGCACCCACATGGTCGAACTGGATCTCACGCATGAAATCCAAAAGCATATTGAACTCAGCATCCGTTTCACCGGGATAGCCCACAATGAAGGTGGTGCGGATGGCCAGGCTTGGGATAGCCTTGCGCATCTTTTCGATGGTGCGGCGCACCCAATCCATATCGGCGGGGCGTTTCATGCGTTTGAGCACATCCGGTGAAGCGTGCTGCAAAGGGATGTCGAAATAGGGCAAGATCTGTTTTGAGGATGCCATCAGACCGATCAGGCGGTCGGTGACGTAACCCGGATAAGAGTACAAGATCCTCACCCAGGGAACCTGTGGGATCTTGGGCAGCAAAGCTTCGAGCAGCGTGGAGAGCCCATCTTTCATCCCCAGGTCAACCCCATAATCGGTGGTATCCTGGGCGATCAAGATCAATTCCTTGATCCCTGAATCCTGAAGGATGGCCGCGTCTTCGAGGATGGCTTCCATGGGGCGGCTGACGGTTGTGCCTTTGATCAAAGGGATGGAGCAGAAAGCGCATGGTCTGCGGCAGCCATCCGCGATCTTGAGATACGCGCTGGCACCCTGCACGGCTGCCCTGACCACTCCTTTTTCATCCCTGCCAACGGTGGCAGATTCGGGAATATGATATTGTGGAGCCCCCGCGTTCGACTCTTTCAACCCCTTTACGAGGTCGAGGATATCCATCCAGCGGCGGGTGCCGATGAAACCATCTATGCCGGGCACGGAATTTACAAGCAGTTCGCGATAGCGTTCTGTCAGGCAGCCTGCGGCCACCAATAACTGGCCTGGTTTCTTTTTATCAGCAAGTTCGTGAAGTACCTCAATGGATTCCTGCCTGGCCGTTTGAATAAAACCGCAAGTGTTGACGATCAACAATTCAGCATGGTTGGGTTTTTCAACAGCCTGGTATCCGTCTTCTTCAAGCAATACTGCCATGGAATCTGAATCCACGGTGTTCTTGGCGCAGCCCAAAGAGGCTAAATAGAAGGTATTCTTTTTCATGGGCGGTATGGGGTGACCGTTGGGGTTGGCGGTGTGGATGTGATCGTGGGGGTTTCAGTAGGCTGCTGTGTGTAGGTCGGCAGCAAGGTGGCGGTCGGCTGAGCTGTAAACTGGGGTGTGGCCGTGGCCATGCCCGCACCGGTAAAGTCCATGTTCAAAACCTGGCCAGTGACACCGAGGACGCCAAGATCCTGCTGGTTGTAATAGATCTGCAATGCTGCCGCGTTGCCGGTGGTCAGAGTGATACGGCTCGAGCCTGTGTAGGTATAAACATTACCGGGAACAGTTCTGCCGACGAATACTTCCTTGCCGTCTGAAACGATCTTGAGGAATGCGCGCTGGTAGGCGACAACCACGACCTGGATGGGTTTGCTATCCACCGCGGATATGGTCGCCAATAGATCAACAGAGGGAGTATTGGCTGTTTCACCAGAGTTGGGGGTGACGGTAAACTGCGATTCAGGGGTGGTTTGCTCTGTCGATGCAGCCGGGGTATCCGTGCCGATCAGGACCTGAGATATGGTATCCGTGGTGGGTTCGACGTTTGACTGGGATGATCCGATCACCTGCAAGGCGCCCCAAATGATCAAAATGAACAAGACCGCAAAGACAGCGCCGCCGATCAACAGGTCAGGCGTCAAATACCGGCGCCAGCCTGTAATGGGAGCGTTGAATTTTTTGATCTCGGGGTTTTTCTTTTTCTCAAGGTCTTCTTCTGCTTTTTCGATCCGGCGCTGCTGCAAGCCCTCAGCGAAACGCATCTGCAGGGGTTCAGGATCAAGGTTCATGAAGGCGGCGTAATTGTTGAGCATGCCGCGCCCCTGAACGGTGGAAGGAAGGTCGTCCACCAGACCGTTTTCGAGTGCATAAATATACAGTTCACGGATCTTTATCTGGCGCTCAATATCGTAGCGTGAAAGGCCCAGTTCTTCGCGCTGCCGCTGCAAATCCGCGCCAATGGATCTAAACATTGAAGTCGAGGCTTTTTCGGGAGTGTCCTGGACAACATCAGCAGGAAGCGGCGGTCTGACGACTTCTGTTTTCTTATGCAAAAGGTTTGAGGCAAAATCCAGTAGACTCTTTTGAGGTTCAGCCTGAGCCGCCTCTTCGACAGGTTCCACCGGTTCTTTGGAAACATTACCCGCCGTTGAAGAGATCACTGGTGGATTTGCCGGTTCAAAAATATCAAGCGGATTGAGCCCAAGGTAGGATGCATACAAACGGATGAAGCCGCGCAGTTGCGCCTGAGATGAGATCGCGCCCATATGGCCTTCTTCAATCGCTTGAAGAAACTGGATGCGAATATTGGTCTCGAGAGCAGCCTGCTCTAAAGATATTTTCTTTTCTTCGCGTTTGCTTCGTAGAATATCACCGGGCGAGATCGCCATAGTTTATCGCTTTTGGAAAAGACCGGTCAGCCAGCCGTGAGGCTGAACTGGCCGGTCTTTTAGATAGTCTGTTACAAAATAATTATTCTGCAGCGGCTTCAGGTGCTTCGTCTGCAGCGGGAGCTTCTTCAACGACTGGTGCTTCGACAACAACTTCTTCAACAACGACTGCTTCAACAGCAGGTTCAACAACTTTTTCAGCTTTCGCTTTGGATTTGCCACCATCCTTGAGGGTGGATTCACCTTCTCGGGTCACGACAACTTTGACCTTCGGGTTCAGGTCAATGGTCAGGCGCACGGTGGCATGGTGTTCGCCAAGGTTGCGAATAGGTTCAGATTCGATCTGATGGCGTTCGATCTTGGTGCCCATTTTTTGGTTCAAGGCATCAGCAACCATCTGTGAGGTGATGGAACCATAAAGTTTGCCGGTCTCACCAGCTTTGGTAACGAAGGAAAGTTCAACACCTTCCAACTGTTCGGCGAGTCCGCCCATTTCCTGGTTCAAAGCGGCGCGCATAACGGCAGCTTTTGAGCGGATGCGTTCCACGGTGGATAATGCACCGGGGGTAGCCAATACAGCCAATCCCTGCGGGATCAGGAAGTTGCGGCCAAAACCATCAGCGACTTTCTTGACATCGCCGGCATGACCCAGTTTGTAAACATCTTTGATCAATAATACTTTCATTTTCAAGCCCTTTCGATAGAGATTCACGCGAAGGGTACAACGCGCGTCAGTTGAAGATTTTACCTTATGCCGTGGGATTGGTCAATGCAAGGCTGAGGAAGTTATTTGGCTGCTTTTTTCTTGCGCGGATTGGCTTTCGCTTCGGGTTTGCGGTTTTTGTAGAGATCATTAATCTTGCCAACCACATCGTTGTTCAGGTCAAGCGGATTGGCAACCTGGGCGGCGTCCAAATCGACAAGTGCAAAGCTGCCATCCACGATCACCTGGGCAGTTTGCGGCTGTATGACAGGCTGCAGTATGGATGGTGTTTGCAAGGCGGGTTCCTGCACCGCGGGCCTGGGAACCTGAACTGCTTTTCTTCTTGCCGGCTGAGGAGCTGCAGCGGGGGTACGCACAAACCAGAACGGACTTGAGGCCGCGATCTTTTCGTTCACCCGCTCTTCATCCAGGATCTCAATGTCGAAAGGCGTATTGACCATCATCTGCGGCCGGCGCTTATACGAGGTTAGCAAACCAGTCACGCTGACCCACTTGTCTTTATACTCCTGTGGATCAATGCCGGTTGCCTGCATGAGGTTCAACGCCTCATCCCACAAAACCACCGTGAAGCACTTGACCTTCCAATTGCCAAAATTGATGAACACCTGCGGCACTTTATCACGCGACAAGCCTGTAAATACCTCTTCGATCCGCCCAACCACTGTGACGATCTCACCCAGGCGGGAAGCAAAAAGGTATTTCTTCTGAGCATCCAAAACAACGGTCCTATCCGGTTGAGGCTGGCCAACGTCTGCGATCACGTTGTAGAAATCCAGATCAAGGCCATTCACAAACTCTTCAAGCCGGGGCACCTGATGCACGTCCATCAAACAAATCTGACTGAACTGCCGCACATCCTGGTTCAAGGAGGCGATGGTTTCCATTTCTTGCAGCAATGGAGACTGCCACGGATGTTCAAAATCAGCACGGCGGAAGAGCAACCCTTCGCCGCCGGTTTCATATTCATACCAAAACTTCTTATCTATGGCCAATGCTTTCAAGGCCATGTAGATCACAATACTCGAAAAACGGTCGGTGGTCAGGTCAAAGAGAGTCTCATCCCTGCCCGGATGTTGGAAATGCGGATTGCCGATCTCGCATGAATGTGTCTGTTTCATTTCAGGCACGTTCATGCCGTCATAATCCACCAGCACAAGTTTTGAATCGCGCACCATAATGTTGTGGTGCGAAAGGTCGCCATGGGTGATCTTTCGCTGTTCCAGATCCAAGACAACCTGGTAGAACTGGGATGCCAGTTCTTCGAGTCTTGCGGGGTTATCCAGGTTGCGAATGACGTAGGATTCAAGCGTCTCCCCCTCCACCCACTTCATATAGGTGACCGGAAAGGACGCTCCCTTGATGACGATCCCTTTGGGAATGTACTGAATGGCTTCCAGGTAATCCACTTTGGATCTTTGGATGTAACGGTTGATGCTGGCATAGCGATCTGCACGGTCAGACACATGTTTGTGAAAACAGCGCAGCGCGTAGGTGGAGGTGCCGTCGGTCAATTTATAAGTTAATGCAAAACCACCGGAACGCACTCTGGGAAGCCCCCAAAGATCCGTTTCAGCCACGCAGTTCTGCAAGCCAGCAGGAAGAACCAGGCACCGAGAAGGATGCTGCAAGGCTGCCTGGTATTCGTTGAACGCCGGATATTTCATGAACTTGAACTCTCCATAATTATTCATCCACCGTTAAACAGATCAAACTCGTATCATCATTCTTGATCAATGACTGCCGGCGCAAATACCTGATCCATGATTGAAAGCGGACGAGTGAGGTCAGGTTTTCACTCACCAGCGCCCAGGCCAACCCACCAGACTCAAGATTGCGGATCATCCACTCCGACAGGGCATCGGTCGCGATCAAGAAATGATCTCCGCGCTGCCACTTGCCTGAAAGTGAACCGGCTTTTGAGCGTGCATACGCCACATTGGTGGAGATCAAGTTTGGCGTATTGGAAAACTCTTTCGCCTGCGTAAAAGGAAAAGTCGAGATAAATTTACCTTTCACAACTTGAAAAAGACAGGTATCTCCAACCGCGTTTGCCGTCCATCCGTGGTCAGGGGGTAAGGTATGAAGCGGTGAAGCACCATTTTTCTGCCAGATATGAAAACACATCAATGTTGCGAAAGCTCCCTGGCGCACTTTGATGGCAGTCGGCCAGGGCAGATCATTATCAGGGAGAGCCGCCTTCCACGAAGCCCGAGCGGCGTTGATCGTTTGATTAAGATCAACTGACAGGTTGTGCGAATTACCAGATTCTTTAACCAACAGGTTGGCCCATAACCTTGAAAAAGAAGAAGAGGTGGCGCCATCAGACATTGCACAACTAAACTGGTCCGCGATCAGGCTGCTTCCGTTGACGAGTTGAGGATAATAAGCATCCTCGTTCTCTTCTTCACGGTTACCCTGCTTGCACAGGCTGAAGGCTTTCCATACCAATTTCATAAGCGAACTTATAGCTGAATGTTGGCTGGGCGGGTACCAATTTCAAGCGCCTGGACAATGCCCGCAATATCCGCATTGTAAACCAGGCCGCGAGCCCCATCTTCCACAGGGACACCCATCAACTCTTCACTTGTGACACGCATCTTGGGGGTTAGCGGACTGCTGACCTCGAACATCACACGAGAGAAATGGTCAGGCAGGTCTTTGGCATCCAGTGGAAAAACGATCTGCCGCGAAAGTTCATTTGAAGAAGAATGCACGGTCAGGATGGTGCAATTGCCATCTTCGGTGGCAAGCGATTTGATCAGTTCAGCCGGCACGCGCACATCGCCGTCGTTGGCTTCACCGTCCGTCAGGTTGATCACCGTGGGAGGATAAGATTGAGGATGCTCTTCAACCCAGGTGGCAAGTATCTCATGTGCTTTGCTCAGTGCAGCGCACATGGGGGTTTGTCCGCGGGAAACAGCGTCCACCCAAACAGGGAACTTGGTGCTCACTTCAATGAACCCGCCGACGCCGTCTGATTCTTTCTTGACCCGATCCTCTATGCGCAATGGATGCTCATACATTTCATCGATCCACACCAGGTCGCTTTCAGCCAAATCACCACCCAAAGCGGATTTTACTTCGAAGCCGTAGCCGATCACGCCGACCTGGTAATACTTTCGAATTTCCATATCTTTGGATGCAGAAACCACCAGACTTTGGATCACTTTGTTCAAAGCATCCGCGACAAATTCGGATTTTTTCGGATTGCCCGTGACACCCATTATGGGATTTTGCATTGATGTGGAATGGTCAACCAGGAAAAGAAAACAAGTGGGGTTCATACGGCTGATTTCTGCGGAATACATGTGAATCCTCCAAGTAATGGTTTGTATTAATAAGTGAACCGTGAATTGTGAACTGTTAGTCGTGAGCGATATACTTTAATTAATGAATTGTGAATGATTTGTGCCATTTCCTAATTTTAATTGAAACCGAACAACACCGTAATAATAATCCAATTAATTCGCTGTAAATTATCAACTACATTACAAATCTCTAATGAATGAATCCTCACCGCATCAAGCTGTTGGATATCAAGTTCGATTTTCATGCTCGAACTTGTAACATATTCTGTAACTCGAGCCTCTCCCCTGCCCCTCTCCATCCGCGGGATGGAGAGGGGTTTGGGGTGAGGCAATATAATCAACATTTTTTCGCAACTAGAGTCAACGAAATGCCCTCTCTTGATTATACAGGAATCAAATCTTCCAATCTACAAGCCGGGTTTCCAAGACATGATAAAGTCGACCTGTTCATCCGACTCAGGGCTGCGCACCCAGCGGCTGGGAATCTGACGCCGAAGTCTCTCAATCTCGTCCAAAACATGTTTGGGATGAACCCCATGCCTGACCAGGTAGCAGCCGACCACCGTACCGGTGCGTCCGATGCCGGCAACACAGTGAACATAGACCGGCTCGTTTTTGGCGATGCTGTCATCGATCTCATCCAGAATCGCCTTCATCTGGCTTTCTGAGGGGATGCAACGATCCTCGATGGGATGATTGGAATAGGCCATCATTTTCATATAACCATTCCCTTCATCCATCAATATGTCGCGATATTTGGGCATTAAGTCATCTGGATGGGTAAGATCGATAAACCGGATGATGCCTGAACGGATCAATGCTTGAAGGCGGCGGCGAGTGTCCAATTCATCGTAACGGGCGGGGTATTCGCCAGCCATGAAAGAACTCGCTTGAATCCAATAGGATTCTGAATAGGGTAAAGCCTGGATGATGTCTGTCATGTTTTTCCGATCAGGGGGTAAAGATATAACGTTTGCGATAACGCATGATCAAAACCAGCACGAGAAATTGGAAGGTAGCCAACACGATGGTTGAAAATTGGTCAAAGTAGAATACCAGCAAATTAACCATGGTTATGGACACGATCAATGCGATCATGCCCAACCAGCTTCCCAGCCGTTCTGATCTAAACAAGATCATAAACGCCGCCACCAGGATCACGAGCGCCAGGCTTCCTTCGAGTAAGACCCTGGCTTCGAACCAGTTCATACCGCTGGCATTGCGCACCAATTTATTAGTGATCAACTGGTTGTAAAACACCTGTAGCTGGGCAGCGTTTTTTGAGATCGAAAAGAAAAAGATGGGTGAGATCAAAGACCAGGCTGCGCTGCCAAAAAGACCTATGATTATGGCCATTTTCAGGCGTACGCGGGTAAGATATTTACGCTCAAATTTCTTTAAAAATATTCTTACCCTATCCAGCAGGTTCGGCGGGATGGGATTGGCCTGGGGATTCGTGTGCTGCATATAATCTTTTAGCGTATCAGCCAATGCGGCCAGGTCTTTGCGATCAGCATTCTTGCTTACTTCCGCCAATGACTGGATCAATTCTTCGCGTTCATAAGATGAAAGGTCGCGGTCAATCACTTCAGGTAACTTCTCAAGGATCTCGTACATCCTTGAGCGGGTGGACTTGGGGCGGTTCTGTCTTACTTGAAAAGCGAGCAAAACGGTCAGCAGGAAAAAAACATAAATGATTGGCGCCGCGGATGGGTAGAAGTAATCATTGGTGCTGGTGATGAACTTGCCTACCTCATCAATGAAAAGCCCCACCCCCAACCCAGCAACCAGGGCTGAAAGTGTAGCCGCCCATTCGTTAACAAAGATGATAGAGATCAGCGCCGCTGCGAACAGCAGCAACCCACCCCACAAGACGTGGGCGATGTGCAGCTCCCCAGTGCCCAACTGCGGATACCCCGTCAGTTCAAGGAACAGGCGCGTAGCAGAAACGGAAAAAGCAAAGCTCAGCAGTGTGATGATAATATTCTGCCCTGCCCTGAAACGCAGCACCAGTCTTCGATCTTGATGTGGGTTGCGGGATGTGCTCTTTTGATCTTTCGAAGTCATGAAACCACCATTAATAGCTCAAACTTGATCCGCCGATGAATTCGCGAATCACCGAATCTGAAGGTATAAAGCTGTCGTCTTCCATAGGTTGAATGGTTTTTAAGAGCTCCGCCACCCGATCTGCCCGCATGAACGCATCTTCACGCAGCGGATCGTCACGATAGCGTTTCTGCCAATCGATGAAATGGTTCAACAGCTTGCTTACATAAATTGGAAGTTCATAGGGCATGGCAGAATTAATAATCTGATCCGCTCTGACAATGTGGGGAATTATGTGCCGCATTTCACCGTCGCGCACGTAGTGCCAGTGTTCGAGGGTCTGGCGCGGATCATAAGCGCGGTGGGCTGCATCACGCAGCATGCGCCGCATCAGCCGAATGTCCGTCCAATGGATGTATTCACCATCATTGCCTTTCATTTGCAGCAGGGGTTCGAGGTAGAGCTTGTATTTCTTTTCATCAGGGATCTCACTGGTGAGCCCCGGAAACAACCCGTGCAGGGAATCAATGAGGATCAATTCATCCTGCTTAAGGGTCATCGGCGTTACATTGGGTCCACGCCGGCCGAGTTTGAAATCATAAAAAGGCACATCCACCTGCCTGCCGGCAACCAGGTCGGCAAGGTGCCGGTTAATGAGCGGCAGATCAAGTGCAAACGGGGTTTCAAAATCGTAATCCCCGAATTCATCCTTGGGGTGCATGTCGAGGTTTAAGAAGTAGTTATCCACATTCAAGGTCACCAACTTGAGTGAATGCTCCTTGAGTTTCTGGTTGATCTTGATGGTCGTGGTGGTCTTGCCCGACGAGGAGGGACCGGTTATGAGCACCATTTTTAACTGGTCTTTGCGGGCGAGAATTCCCTTGACCGCGTTTTCAACATCCACGGTGTAAGCCGCTTCTGACTCGGTAACGATCTGCGAATACTGCCCCGCCTGGATGCGCTGGTTCAGACCTTCAACCGTATTCAGTCCATGCGTAACTGCCCAGTCAAGCGTATGCCAGATCTTGGCCCATGGGATATTGGTTGAAGGGCCATTTGAGTGTGAAGAGAGGGTGTCTTGCTGTTTGCGGTGGTTGGCGCGTTCATTTCGGTAAAGGATGTAGGCTTTGGCCACTTTGGCGTGGCCGTTCTCGATCAGCACCTTTTCAACCACATCCTGAATTTCTTCGATCGCAGGCATGTAATCAGGGTCAGGATTCTTTTCAAGGATCTCAACCACCTGTTTTGCAAGCCCATTGGCCAGATCACGGTCGCGCCCGCCCACTTCCACGGCGGCGCGGTAGATGGCATTGGAAATTCGGTCCGGTGTAAAGGGCACAACCGCACCTGAGCGTTTGATCACAGATCTAATTTTGCCCATTCATCCCTCTGAATGCAAAAAGATATATACGATTATACCGAGATTCATGACAGTATATACGAACATTATTAATAAAAGGCGTAAGGGAAGATATTTTTTTCGATTTTTATTAGGGGATTCCCCCTTCGGGGGACTTTGTGCCGCGCCCCGACGTTCTTTGTACCCTTTTTAATCAACTTTTGCGGGGCTCGCAACACTTGCACCAGCAGCAAGTGCTGATGTGACATGAGAAATTGTTTTACCGAGATTCATGACAGTATATACGAATGTATTGTTAAAAGGAAGTGTAGGGGCGTATGGCTATACGCCCCTACACTGAAGGTTATTTTGTCGATTAAGGAGTAGCTGTTGGTGTCGGTGTGGGCTGGGCCGGAACCGCGGCATCCGTGTTGGCCTTGTATAGGGTCACATTGCCGGCTTTGGCGATAAAAACATTCCCATTCACGTTGTAGATGCCTTCGGGGCAGGCCTGGGCGCTAACCGCAGTCTGGATGGCTGCCTGGATCACATTCAGGTCAGATGCCTGACTCGCTTCAAGCGGACCGAGCTTGCATGCCATCATGGTGGGAACCTGGTCTTTATGATCAATGATAAACTGCGTCATGAATCTTGAAGCAGTGATCCTGGCGATGTGGTTCGTATCAAGGTTGCCTGAAAAGATCGATGGGGTTAATCGCGCCGCATCCATGTTATAGGCTTCCATGATGGCCATCACCGGTTTACCTTCGGGATTCTTGTAATCCATAACGATCTGTTTGCCGGAGTATGAATCAGGCCAGAGCCCCTGGGGTAAAGCAATGATGTTATCCAGCTTTGCAATGACATCACTACGATCTGCCTCGGTGAGAAAATCACGCAATGTGTAATCATTTTCGCTTAGTTCGCTCTTGATTACTGCATTGGTGGAAGTTGTCCAATAAAAATAGTGGTGCAGAGTGTGGTTATAGACTTCAAGCCCATGATCCACAGCCCAGGCGATGGTGTTTCCAAGTTTAATACGCCAGGAGGGTGTATTCCAGGTGATACCATCCGCGGCCTGGAACATATCACCAACCACTTTTTCGGGGTAATACTTATCCCCATTGATGGCAAACAATGCGGCTTTGAACCCGAAATCCGGATGTTCCTGGTTGAATCTCCAAAGGACGCCAATGCCTGAATATTCATTAGGAGTTCCGTCGTCATTGATGAAGATCTGGTTTCCAAACCAGAGGTCATCAATGGTGATGATCAGCGGCTTTTTTCCTTCAGGCAAAGTAAAGGTGCCGTTGATCCATTCCTTTAGCGAGATCAAACTATAGCCATTATCATAAAAAGCCTGGATCTCGTTTTCGAAATCTGCCAGCCTCATTTTGGTGGCGTCCGTCTTCATGTAATTGGGTACAAATTCATGATAAATCAATATGGGAACTTCAAGATCGCTATTCCAAACGGTCGCATTCAAATAGAACGGGATCTCGGTGGGGGTTGGCGTGAAGGTAGGTGCGGGTGTCTGTGTGGGCTCGGGGGTATTGGTTGGGCCAACAGTCGGACTGAACGCAGAAACAACCGAACAACCCGTCAATGCAAAAAGGACCAGTAATGTGGCCAACCAACCCTTGTAAATGTGTTTATTCATTCGTTCTCCAATGATGGTGAAGCCTGCTTTGTGGGGCTTTTATGAAAATTCCCGCTGCTTCGTCAATTAATAGGACTAATTTTACCCTATTCCAGTTCTATGACGAAAATGCTCCAATATTTTCTCTTCCAGCCTGGCGGATTCATCAATCATGTATAAGACTTTGGTAATCAGTTCATTTGCAGCATCGGGATTGTTGAGACTATGGATGTTGATGCGCACATTTGCGGCAGCACTTTTCAATCCGCCGATTGCCAGTGAAGCGGCTGAGACCGCATCTGAGATGGCATTCAAGTTGCCGAGTTCAGCAGCCTGTACTGCCAGTTTCAATACTTTCAGGCAGAGTTCCGCCGAGTGAAACGGAACGCGGGCAGCGTGCAGGGTGGCTGCTTCCATGGCCGCGGATCGCTCTGCTTGCTGCGCGGGTGTGTCTTTGGGCAGACGCACAGCCTGCAAGTATCCATCAAACGAGGCGGCATCATCCGCGACGGCATTTTGCAATTGGGCTCGCAGATCCTCCGCCTGCTGGATCATCTGCTGCATCTGCGGCTCGACCTCGGCATATTTTTTCTTACCCAGGGTGACTTTGCCCACCATGGATATCAGCGCAGCGGCAGAAGCGGCTGCGTATGCAGCAGCAGACCCTCCGCCGGGTGTGGGGTCGGCACTGGCCAATTGGTCAAGAAACTCAAACCGTGATCTCTGAACTGCTTCAGATTGAGCCACTTCATAGAGCCGGTTTTCAAGCAGTTGATCCGGTTTGAAGCCGTCCAACTGGGTATACCAGACCGCAGCGTCAATCAGTGCGTCTTGTGGGATCAGGCCGACAAGTTCGCTGTGGTGGATGCCCACGCCGTAGCGTTCAGCTTCACGGCGCACCGCTTCAACCACGCGCGCCATGGGAGTTTGTTTGTAATTGGTCATGTTCATCGAAACCTGGGCACGCTCATCCACCATCACGCCCATAGCCTTGATAAAATGGAATCCCCCAGAGGAATGACGCATGGCCTTGGCGATCTTCTGAGCGATGGTGAGATCGTTGGTGGTCAAATAGATATTGAATGCGATCAGGGGCGCCCGGGCACCGATCACCGTCGCGCCGGCTGTGCCCAGTTTGGAAGGGCCAAAATCAGGCTTTCGCTCTGGATTTATCAGCACATCCGCCTTCAGCCCTTCATACTGACCTTTGCGGATCGCTTCAAGATTTTGGCGGTCGGGTCGGGTGGCAGCCTCTTCATAGAGGTAGACAGGGATGGACAACTGTTCAGCCACTCGTTGACCCAGCCGCTGCGCCATGGTGATGCAGTCCGCCATGCTGATGCCGGAGATGGGCACAAATGGGACGACATCCGTGGCGCCAATGCGCGGATGCGCACCTGTGTGTTCATCGAGGTTGATCAACTCTGAAGCGGTCTTGACGGACCTGAATGCGGCTTCTTCAACTGCGTCAGGTTCACCCACCAGGGTGATGACGGTGCGGTTATGGTCAAGATCAGAATGTTTGTCCAATACCTGCACACCTGCCACGGTCTGGATGGAGGCAACGATCTTTTCCACCACATCTGCGCGGCGCGCTTCTGAAAAATTAGGAATACATTCAACCAGGGCTTTGGGCATTGTTCATCCTCTAATGATTTAAGGGCCTCACCCCTTTCCCTCTCCATCTATGATGGAGAGGGGTTAGGAGATCGTAATAGGTTTTTTACTTTTTCTCAATTGTTATAGAGAAATTACTCTGTTTATTATAATCCTTCGCAAACAGCACATAATCTAGACGTCAAATTCCTTGGCTTGTTCCCATAATGCATCCATCTCGGCAAGGGTCATTTTGTGCATTTCCCTGCCAGACAGGCGCGCCTGCTCTTCTATATAAGCAAAACGCTTGCGGAATTTGAGGTTGGTCTGCCGCAGCGCGGATTCTGAATCCACCTTGTACCAGCGGATGACATTGACAATGGCAAACAAGAGATCGCCGAGTTCTTTGGCGCGTTCTTCATCATTGACGGCGGTCTTCACTTCTTCAAGCTCTTCAGTGACTTTGTCGAGCACGGGGCCGATGTCAGTCCAATCGAATCCTACCCGCGCGGCACGATCCTGGATGGCCTGAGCCTGCGCCAGCGCCGGGTATGAGATGGGCACCCCATCCAACATGCCTTTTGGGGTTTCATCGCCGTTGTTGAGGCGCTCCTGCCCTTTCAGCGACTCCCAATTCTGAACCACATCTTTCTCGCCGTCGACCACCCAATCTTTGAACACGTGGGGATGGCGGTAGACGATCTTGCGGTTAATGCCTGCAAGCACATCGGACATGCTGAATTCACCAGCTTCCGCTGCAATCTGGGAATGCAGAAGAATTTGCAGCAGAATATCACCCAACTCTTCTTTCAAGCTGCCCAGGTCATGCTGATCAAGAGCATCCAGTGCTTCGTAGGTTTCTTCGAGCAGATAAGTCCGCAGCGAATCATGTGTCTGTTTCTTATCCCACGGACATCCGTCTTCAGGAGCACGCAGGTGAGCGATGATCTCTTGAAAGCTTTCCAATGAGCTGTCGTGTGAAGCTGGAGGAACAAATAATATTGTGATCGGATCGTGGATATCTCCTAATTGTGACAGCCTGCATTTATCCCAGCTAATTTCACCATCCGGTTTTTGGATCAGCAAGTGCAGGTGATGGTCTTGAGGTAGCACTAGAGTGAGAAGTCTTTGAATTTCGAGAAGTTGTTCACTGGTTTCAATGGCATAGATCAGAACGCTGTTGTCTGGTGAAAATGGCGGGTGGTGCTTGTTTTCCAATAACAATGAATCCAGGGTGACCATCGGGCTTTGCGGAAAATGATCGATCAGATGGGTCAGACCAAATGACATATCCTCGCCGCGGTGAATGACTACATTAACAGGCGGAACACCTTCGCGCAGACACCAGCCCACCTGGTCTGCGATAATGGGGACGAT